>PMXT01000152.1:0-5148 GCA_003170995.1 Actinomycetota bacterium
GCCGATACGACGCCTCCGGTGACGAAGATGTACTTGGTCGCGCGCGCGCTCACTGTCTGCTCCTTCTTCGCTCGTGGTTGAAGACGCCGATCTCGCAGCTTGCTTTCTTCCCGGTTTTTGTGGGAGAGAGCTCCTCCGGCGATGCGATCGCAACCTCTAGAGTCGCCGCTTCATGCCTCTCCACTGCCTGCAAAGCTAGCACGGCGGGGATCAACTCTGAATCTCCATCCCCCTCGCTGCCATGACCAAGAGATCGTAAGGCGGCGGTAGGACGGTAGAGAATTAGGCATAAACCGCCCGACGGAGGTCAACAAAACGGCGACTGCCGCCGCGAGGGACGCCAGCCCGATTCTCTACGGCTTTAAGGTCGGGGAGTAAATGCACTTCATGGCGCCCAGTTTCATGAACAAGACGTCGCGCTTCCCGGAGATCAAGCTAGATCGCTTAGTGAGCGTCCATGATTCCTCCGCGTCCTTGTTTCGCAGTGCGGTCAATAGTTTTTCAATGTCAGACGAGGATTCCTCGCTCAGGGTTATCGCCCGATCAAATACCTTCTGCTGACCGTTAGGCGGTACGAGCTTTTTGAGACGGGCGACTTGATCCTCCCACAGTGGTAGTGCCCACGAGGTGAGGGCCGCGTCCTCCTTGAATGAGTTGGAAGTACCTGCGGACTTCAGTTCAGACGTCAATTTCTCCTTGAACGGGGCGCAGATCACATTCGCCTTGCTGACGAACTCCGCCTTGGTCAGGGGCTTCTTGCCTCCGCTACCACAGCCCCCTAGAAGAATCGAAGCGAAAACGATCGGCATCGCCAGCTTGGTCATCTTCCTCATCTGCGTGATCTCTATCCTGCCGGGCTCGCGGTTGAGGGGATAGTAACCGCGATCGCTCAAGCGCTTAATGACCCTCCCGAGCGGCGATCGCAGCCAGAAACTCCTCGCCGCCGAGCATGCGCTCGATCTCGGCCGAGCGTTCTTCTGGTCCGAGCGCGTCGATGCGGGTGTGCGTCGGGGATGGCACCACGCTCCCCTGTCGTCCCGATCAATCCGGCCACCCGCTGGGGAGCGTCATGATCGTGACGGATATACGCGTTACGACGTATAAGTACGTGAGGTGCGAAATAAAAAGCCGATACTCGCGGTAGTAACCGCTCTCATCGTGCTTGGGTCGGCGCCCGGCTGTGGCGGACATAGCAGAGAGAAAACCCGCGCGAAGCGTGTGACCATTGCTTCCAGCAACGTGGTCGTGATCGACCGACCCGTCGAACGTACGTCCGGCATCCAAGCCGGACAGTACGTTTTCAATTTCCCACCACACGTAACCGTGACGAACAAAACCCGTGTTCGAGCACTGGTCGCGGCGTTGAAGAGGCTCCCGCGCTTTCGTGCCGGCGATTCTCGCTGCCATCCTTCTTCCAGCGCCCCAAAGATCACTCTGCGGTTCGAGTTGGTGAACGCTCAGCTGCGCAGGAGCACAGTCGCGCGCGTGACTGTCGATATCTGTGGGGAAGTGACCGGATTCGGCCACCCGCGCTGGACTGTGCGCTCACGATATTTCTGGAGAGCTCTCGGAAAGGCTCTTGGCATTCCGCACGGCAGGACACCGTTTATCGGCTACTACGGGTGACCAGCACGACGCAGTGACTCTCGTAGTTCGCCTACGCCCAGACGAGGCCGGTCATGGCCCGCAGTGCCGAAGGGCGAATGTGCCGTTTCGGCAGGTCATGTCTCTTGCCCCCGGATACGGCTCCCTACTACGGTCTTCTGATTAAGTTCAGGTGCAGAACCGCCACAATCTCGTGGCATCTGCGCGGCGGTTTATTGCTACCGCGGGTCGCCGATAGCCCCCTGCTACTTGTCCTCTCTAGCCGGCCTCGCGAGAGGCGATTGCGGCCAGGAACTCCTCGCCGCCAAGTATCGAGCAAATAGGACAGTCCCGGCTAACTCAGAGAACGTGCGATTGCGACCAGATCCTCGGCCGGGTAATAGCCCAACACGATGATCTGGACGCGGCCTTTCATGAACGTCACGTCGCCCGGATGCAGCATCCCTTGCTCGTTGTTCGGGGGAGCGACGTAGGCAGTTGAACCCTGGACGGTTCCGAGATACGCGTTGGGATCGGCCTGCTGGTCAACCATGCCACGGTAGTCACGCGGGCCATCCCAGCTCGAGTCCATCTTCGCTTCGGTGATCTCGAGGTGGTTGTACTCGATGTGGACCACATCTCCAGGGGCGCCTATGAGCTTCTGATTGTCGAGCCAAATGACCCTCACTGCGTCATCGGGCGGAGTGCCGGTGGCGGCCGGCTCAGTGGCAGGGGCGCCTGCGATCAGGTCCGGGACGGCGGACGACACGGCATCCTCGCTTGGAGCGATGACCGGTATATCGGCCTGAGCCCTAGCTTCGGCGAGAGAGACGGCTTTCTCCGTATCGGCCGGAGGGCCGCTGACGCGAGGCTTCCACGGGCCTCGGTCTATCCCGAATATCCCCTGTCTGGCGTCTTGCTTGTCGCCGTGCGATGCGCCAGGACCGCCGGAAGAGACCGCGAAATAGGCGGATAAGCAGCCTAATCCGACCATGAGGATGACCACAGCGGTCGCGATGCGGTATCGTCGTGCGCGGGAGTTCCGAGCCGCAGCCTCACGCGAGACGCGAGTGTATAGCTCGGCAGCTTGTTCATATGAAAGTTTGTCAGGCATGCTCTCTCCACTCGGATGTCGGGGAAAACGCAGAGCCTCGCTTTAGGCGGGCGAGACCTCTCGCGACATTGCTCCTCACGGTTGAAGGACGGCACCCCAGCACTGTTGCCGCCTGTTGGTCCGAAAGTTCGCAAACAACGCTCAAGTAAACGCAAGCACGCTGTCGTAAAGGGAGCCGTGATAAGAGTTCCGAACCTCTGGGCCGGGCTTCGACGTCGGGTAAGGAGTCGTTGCCTAGCACGAGGGACGCTGCGTAGATCTCACGATCGACACGCCTCTTTGTTCTGAGCCGGCTCTTCGCAATCAGACGGAGAAGAACTGTGCGCGTGTATCCCTCCGGATTGGCCACGCCGTGGTAGCCCGGATAACGTCTCAGAGTCTCGATTAGCGCCTCTTGCACCCAGTCTTCGGCAGAGTCCGTGCAACCAAGGGCCCGTGCCAGGTTCAAGAGGAGCGGATAGACAGACCTCGTGATCGCGGTCGGATCGCCATCGGCTCGTTGGGAAGACTCGCTCTTCGGCGTCATGCGCTCAGGAGTTGCGTTCACCCTAGTTACTAAGAGGCATCTCGAGCCTGAAAACGCTGCATCGTCGCGTGCACATGGCGGGTAAACCGTCGAGTTACATCTTCATCGAATCAGTTCGAAAGCTGCGCCGGTGCGCCCAGCATCGTTTCCTCATTGCGCGTCCCGAGCCGCGACGCTCGCCAGAAACTCCTCGCCGCCGAGCATGCGCTCGATCTCGGCTGAGCGTTCTTCTGATCCGAGCGCCTCGATGCGGGTGTGTGTCGGATCGCCGGGGATCTTCTCGACCAGGAAGTGACGCTCGGCTCTGCTCGCGATCTGGGGCAGATGCGTGATCGTGATCACCTGAGCCCGCGCGCCGAGCCGCACGAGCGTGTCGGCAACGGTGTTGGCCGTGCGGCCGCCGATACCGGCATCGATCTCGTCGAAGACCAGCGTCTCGCCACCGGCCACCGCCGCCAGAGCCAGCGCGATTCGCGAGAGCTCGCCGCCCGAGGCCGTCTCGGCCACCGGCGCGAAGGGAAGGCCGCGGTTGGGCCGGATCAGAAAGACGGTCTCGTCGGCGCCGCTCGGACCGGGCTCGCGCTCGTTCAACTCGACCCGGAACTCGCCCTCCCCCAGGCCGATCTGCGCCAGCTCGGCCGCAACCGCAACGGCGAAAGGTTCGGCCGCCTTCCGCCTGGCCTCTCGCAGTTCCGCGGCCAGCGCACGTACTCGCTCCTCGGCGGCGTTCATCTCCGTCTCGGCGACCTCCAGCGGATCAATGCCTTCGTCGAGCTGAGCCAGCTCATTCCGCGCCGCGGCGGCGCGCTCCATCAACTCGGCGAAATCCAAACAGCGAAAGCGTCTCTTGGCCTGGGCGATCCGGTCGAGCTCGGCCTCCAGCTGCTCCAGCCGATCGGGCTCGACCTCGAGCGCGGCCAGAAAGCCGGCCAGCGAGCTCGCCGTCTCGCGCAACTCGAGCTCGGCGCTGCGTAACTCCTCGCCGCAGGTCGCCAGCTCCGGCGCCAGGCGCTCGAGCGGAGCCAAGGCGCTCTCGGCGGCCGCAACCAGGCCCGCCGCT
Source organism: Actinomycetota bacterium (assembly GCA_003170995.1). GTDB lineage: Bacteria > Actinomycetota > Thermoleophilia > Gaiellales > Gaiellaceae > Fen-549. Next base: position 4,285 of record PMXT01000152.1, read on the forward strand.
CCGTCGCCTTCCTCCGGTGCCAGCGCCTCGAGCGCTTCCTGCGCCCCCTGCGCCAGCTCGGCGACGTGACTGATGCGCTCGCGCTCGTTGCGCAGCCGCTCCTCACTGCCGGGGTCGAGCTCGTCGGTGGCTTCGACGAGCGCTCGTAGCTCTTCCACCCGCGCCTGCACGGCGCTCGCGTCGCGCGTCAGCTCGGCGTAGCGGCGCCTGGAGGCCAGAAGCTCTCGCCAGGCTGCACGCGCTTCTCTTCTCCTCCGGCTCTGCTCATCGCCGGCGAAGGCGTCCAACAGGTCGAGCTGGTAGGAGGGTCGGCTCAAGCGGCGTTGCTCGAACTGGCCCGACATGGCGATCAGACGCTCGACGGCAGCGGCGGCATCCTCGCGTGCGATCGCCCGTCCCCAGGCGTAAGCGCGCGTGCGACCGTCGGCGAACACCCTCCGCGCCAGCACGAGACCATCCTCGCCGGCGGGCTGAAGCTCGGCCAGAGGCGCGAGCTCTTCCTCATCGAAAAACCCCTCGGGCAGCTCCAGCTCCGCTTCGACGTAAGCCTCCTCGGCGGCCGGCCCGACCGCGGAGGCCTCGCCCTTTTGCCCGAGCAGGAGCCCGATCGCCTGGGCGAAGATCGTCTTGCCGGCGCCGGTCTCGCCTGTGACCGCATTCAGCCCGGGCGCAAACTCGAGCTCGGCCTCGCGGATCAACACGAGGTTCTCGATTCGGAGCCTACGCAGCATGAGACACGTGGTCGCTGGCCATCGTAGAAGAGGCTACAGGCGGCGTAGGACTACGAATAGTTGACACTTCGAGACAGATGAAAGCACCACGTTCTGCCGCCCCCCGCCGTAGAGCGCTTAAAAGCTCTAACAA
>PMXT01000152.1:5165-10954 GCA_003170995.1 Actinomycetota bacterium
GTAGCCTTGGCTACGAACGAGGCGCTGCGTCCTATCCTCGCATCCACCGATCGCACCCAGTCGGCGGGTCGTCATTCTGTTAGAGCTTCTTAGTGGAATGAAGACCCGTCGAATCATTGTGACGACATTACGTACCGCCGCCCCCCGCCTTTATCCACCCACCCGTGGGGTCGTGAAACGGTAGCCGGGGGAAGCGCCCGGAATGTGCCGACTTCGCGCCAAATCACGCGCAGCCAATGCGCAGTGACGAAAGCCTCGCGCGCCAGCGGCAGAATGGCCCGTCGGAACCGAGACTACTAGGAAGGGAAGATCTCGCGGAAGCGCCGCACGAAGGTCACTTCTGGCAGCAGCGCCAGCAGCCCGCGCTTCTCGCCGAAGGTGACCTCGGCGTGCTGGCCGAAGTCGAGCTTGGCGAGCGGATAGCCGTCCACGAGCACCGAGACGGGGATATCGGCCGTCTCGTTACGGGCCAGGAGCGACTGTCCGCGCGGAACCACCAGCGGGCGCGCGGCAAGCGTGTGCGGGGCAACGAAGGTGATCGCCATCACGTCGATGCCCCAGACCAGCACCGGGCCGCCGTTACTGAGGTTGTAGGCGGTCGATCCGATCGCGGTCGCGCAGACCATGCCGTCGCAAGCAACCTTGCCGTAGTCCTCGCCACCGACTTGCCAGTTGAGCTCGACGACGCGTCCGTGCGTCGCGGAGATGAGCACGATGTCGTTGATCGCGGCTCGGCGCTTTCCATCGACTTCGACCTCGAGAGTTGGGAGATCGAGCAGGCGGTAGTCGCCCGCGAAGGCTCGCTCGACGCCGCTCTCCAGCTCGGCGGCGGAGACGGAGGTGAGAAAGCCGACGCGGCCGTAGTTGACACCGAAGATCGGGATACCGCTGTCGAGGAAGCCGTCGAGCGTACGCAACATCGTTCCATCGCCACCGAGCACGACGACGAAATCGGCCCGGCAAACATCGTCGTCAGCGGGCGGAAGACCGTGCTTTTCGCGCTCCTCGGCGGGGAAGAGCAGAGTCACGTCCATCTGCTCGGCGACGGTGCGCAGGCGTTCGAGCCCGTCGCCAATCGTCTCTACCCGGCCGTGAGTGATCACGACCGCCGTGCGAACTGTTTCAGGTTGTGGCATCGGCTATCCACTCCTCGAGCTCGGCGGGAAGCCTGGGCTCGGCGTCGTTGACGAGGTGAATGAAGATCTCGCGGTTTCCCTTCGGTCCCGGTAGCCCGGAGTCTACGACGCCGGCCACCCGCGCATGCCAGTTGAGCGAAGCTTCGGCAGCTTCTCGCACCACCCGGCGCCGGATTCCGAGATCGCGGACGACGCCGCCTTTACCGACCTCCTCCTTACCGGCCTCGAACTGCGGCTTGACGAGCACGAGCGCCTGCCAGCCGGGCACTGCCAGCTCGAACGCGGGCGGCAGCACTAGCCTGAGGCTGATGAAGGAGACGTCGCAGACCACCAGCTCCGGCGCGAACGGAAGCTCGCGTAGCTCGCGGGCATTCGTTCGCTCGAGCACGATCACGCGGGAGTCGTCACGCAGTTTCTGTGCAAGCTGCCCGTAACCGACATCCAGCGCGATCACCCTTCTCGCGCCTCGTTGGAGCATGCAATCGGTGAATCCGCCCGTGGAGGCACCGATATCGAGGCAGTCCTTCCCGGCCGGATCGACGTCTAGCAGGTCGAGCGCGTGGGCAAGCTTCTCGCCGCCGCGAGAGACGAACGGCGCCTTGGCGACGAGCTCGATCTCGGCATCCTCGGCCACCTGTTGCCCGGCTTTCGAGTAGCCGCGCACGCGACCGGCCATCACGAGCGCCTGGGCTTGGGCCCGCGTCTCGGCCAGCCCGCGCTCCACGAGCAGGACGTCGAGGCGTTTCTTTGCGGGACGGTTAGTCACGTTCCTTGCACCGTTTTGCGCTTCGCGGGGTTCGGGCAATTCGCTAATCCACCCACCTCCCCCCACCCTCCCACGGGGNNCACGGGGCGGGACACGGTATCAACGAAATCGTTGCGGATGAGGAACTGGACCGTGTCAGGCCTGTTCCTATCTTTCCACAGACCGGACGAAGCGCGACGCTAACCGGTAGCGGTCACTGGGGCCGGACAGGAGCGGATAGGGGGAAGCGACTTCGAGGGTAAGAAGATCACATCGGTGATGGCCCGAGCCGCCTTCGTTGCATCGGGCAACTTCTGGATAGCCGGCGTTTTCATTACCAGGGCAGAACGACCGAGAAGCACAGCGCCGGGGTTCGTGCTGACCCTTACGTATCCGCGCGTAGTCGCATCGACGAGATAACCATTCGATTGCGCCGCACCGGTTCGGTTGTTGAAGATCTCCGTACCGAAGTAGACGTAACGGCCGGCCAGCTGAAGCGAATTTACCTCGACGTTTCGTGGGAGAGTGAATACTCGCCAAGCCCTTGTCGCCAGCGAAGGCGACCACCACAGCGACTCTACCGACGGCTTGACCGACTTGACGTAGGCGAGCGCGCCACCATCGGTGACAATCGCGGCCGCGGTTCGTCCCTCCAGACCACGCATTGATTTCGGGAACGCGGCCCGTTCCCCCGTGATCGCGTCTTCCACAATGGGCTCGAAGGTCTTGATCTTGGCCGCCATGCGTCTCGTGGCCTTGCCCGTCAAGATCGATTTCGCGAGCGACATGTTCACGGTCAACCTGCCCGAGACCACCACGTGGCCCGGCAGCAGGAACGGCTGCGAGAAGGCGGCACCGCGAGAAACGACGCGGTCGCGACCGCTCGAAAGATCGACAACATGCAGCGTATTCTGATCGAACGAGTTCGGATCACGGCTTGCCGACGCCCGCACCCAGACCATGTAGCCGTCGCGCACGCTGAATCCGCCGGCGAGCCAATCGCCATGGATACCAGCGTTCGGCTCGGAAGCGATCTCGCGAAGATGGCCGGTCTCCGAGTCCCACGACCAGACTTCCCACTTTGGATAATCGGGNNAAACGAACCAGCGTCCGTTCGCAGTCCCCTCGGCTTTGAACATGCTCGGGCGCGAGATACGTTGGATTTCCTTGTAGCGGCTCGTACCGGCGTCGATCTTGACGATGCCTGAGTAGCGGCTCGAGTCGAGAACGGCGTAGAAGCTGTGCCCGTCGTCAGCGACCGCGAGAGGCGTCACGGCGGCGCGCCGCGAGAGAGCGACAACGTGGCTAACCAGCACCTTGTTCCAGGCGTTGCTGGCCGGCTCCTTGCACCAAGGTTGCCCACGATGCGTGAGCGCGTACGCCGAGGCAGCGCCGACGACAACAAGTGCGGTGAGAACGACCGCAGCGGATACCTGGCGTCGATGCGTCCGCTTGGCGCGCTTCAGGACATCCGTCCAGTCGCCGTCAGCGGGCCCCGCGCTCAGAATCTCATCTCGCTTCAGTTCTTCACTCATCGTCGCACCTCCTCTGCGTCGAGTAGACCGAGCAGTTCTTCCTTCGCCTGGGCGAGCGTCGCAGCGACCGTGCCTTCCGAGACCCCGGCGACCTCGGCGATCTCCGCGTAGGAGAGGTCGGCGAAGTAGCGCAGGAAGACGACGAGCCGACGCCGCGCCGGCAGTGCGCGAACCGCGGCGCGAACGTCTCGATCGGGAGCTGTTTCGTGCGAAGCCGCCTCGTACTCTTCGTCAAGCGACCACTCACGGCGTAGCTCGCGACGCTGCTTGAGAGCGACGTTGAGCGCGATCTTCCAAACCCACGCCTCCAGGCTCCCGTCCCCACGAAATCTCCGCTGCTCACGCAGCGCCCTGGCGAAGGCCTCCTGCACGACCTCGCGGGCGAGATCGTGGCTTCCGACCACGCCCGCCATGATGTCGCGGAAGTTCCGGTACCGGTCGCGGTAGAGCTGTTCGAGGGAGTCCGCGTTTCGTTTCACCTGTACCTACAGATCTCCGAAACGCCCACTTCCTTTAGTGCGGGAAAGACGCTTCAGCTCGTCCGTGAAACCAGGCTCGCGACGATCTCCTCCAGCACCGACGTGTCGGCGTCGATCCCGGCGAGCTTTCCCTTTGCCCGGGCGGCCGCCTCGTCGGCCAGGCGCCGGGTCTCCTCGACACCGTGAACGAGCACGTAGCCGTCACGGTCGAGCAGGTCGTCGACGAGCTGGAAGAGCAGACCGAGTTCTTCGGCGAAGGCGCGCCAGGGCGTCTGCTCGAGCGCGGGCAGCTCGGCGGCCTCGAGCGCCAGCCCGATCGCGGCGGCAAAGAGGCGCCCGGTCTTGAGTCGGTGCAGCTCGGCCAGATCACCACTGTGGGTGACGTCGAGATACTGACCACCGATCATGCCCTGCGTCGACGCGATCAGCTCACGCGCGACGGCCGGGCTCGGGTAGGAGAGCGCAAGCCGAACAGCCTCGCCGAGGAGCGCGTCACCGGCCAGGATGGCGACCGCCTCTCCCCACTGGATGTGCGTGCTCGGGCGGCCGCGCCGCTCGGCGTCGTCATCGAGGGCGGGCAGGTCATCGTGAACGAGCGAGAAGGAGTGCGCCAGCTCGAGTGCGGCGGCGGCCGGAAGCGCCCGCTCCGGCTCGCAGCCGATCGCCTCGGCGGCCGCCAGGCAGAGCACAGGGCGTATCCGCTTGCCGCCGCCGGCCAGCGAGTAGCGCATCGAGTCGCGAAGGTCACCGAGATCGCTCGAGAGCTCGAGAGTGAGCAGGTAGTCCTCGATCAGGGCGCGCAGCTCGTCAGGCGCTCGCATCGGCCTCGGCCTCGGCCTCGCGACGAGCGCGAGTAAGCTCGGCTTCCACCTCCTTGGCCAGCTCGGAAAGCTGGCTCAGAATCTCGATCGCCTGCGCCGAATCGTCCGTTTGCTCGAGCTGCCGGCGCGTCTCTTCCACTTTTTCCAGCAGCTTCTCGGCCCTGGACAGCGCTTCCTCTGAGCTCACTCGCTTCCTCCCTCTCTCGCAATCTTGCCGAGCGCACCGTTGACCAGGCGCGCCGCTTCGTCGGTTGTATAGCGCTTCGCCAGCTCGATCGCCTCGTTGATGGCCACCTCGTTCGGCACCGTCTGACCCTCGATCTCATAGACGGCGACGCGAAGGATGTTTCGCTCCAGCGCTCCGAGCCGATCGGCCGTCCAGTCCTCCAGCACCTCGTTCAGGCGCCCGTCGAGCTCGCTCGCGCGTTCGGAGACGGCCTGAGCGATCTCGAGCGCAAATGGATCGATCTCGCCCTCGTAGAGCGAGGCGAGTGGCTTACCGGTCAGATCCCACTGATAGAGGAGAAAGAGAGCAGTCCTGCGCGCGGCTCTGCGACCGGCCATCAGGCGATCTCCTCGACGGTCACGTCCACGATCAGCTGATCGAGCTCACACATCAGCGCCAGCGTCTCGTGAATAGAGCTTTGTACGCGCGCCGTGAGCTCCGGCAGAACGGCGCCGGCCGGAACGACGATGCCAACCTCGACGCGAGTGCCTTCTCCGCTCAGGTCGAAAGCGAGACTGCGGCGTGGATAGCGGCGCACACGCGCTCCGGCGCGTTCCACGGCTGTCGAGACGATCGTGGCCAGAGTCTGAGAAGGAACGACAATCCGTCCCGCCTCCTCCTCGAAGACGAGTGCTTCCTTCATCTCCTGAGCAAAGCCGGAAGACGGCCGGCCGCCTCGGCGATGAAGCTGGTCGAGTAGTCGCCGCCGCGGAACTCCTCGGAATCGAGAATTTCGCGAATGACCTCGACAGTGGTCGTGACGCCCTCGATCTCGAGCTCGCCGAGCGCCCGCAGAGCACGCTCGATCGCGGCCGGACGATCGCCGTCGTGAACGACGAGCTTGGCC
>PMXT01000101.1 GCA_003170995.1 Actinomycetota bacterium
GCCAGCGGCCGAGCAATCCGCGCCGGTTCCCGACCTTCGTATTCCCCGAGACAGCACCGACTGTCGGATCCCCGAGCGGCTGCACGAGTCGCCGCAACGCCTCGGGCTCGAAGACGGTGTCCCCGTCGACCATCACGATGACGGGCGCCGACGACGCGCCGATGCCGGCGTTGAGCGCGGAGGGCTTGCCGCCGTTCGGTTTGCGCAGAAGCCGCACCCGCTCCAGCGCGAGCCGCTCGACGATCTCGGCCGTGTCGTCGGTCGAGCCGTCGTCGACGACGACAACCTCGAACTCCGGATAGTCGCTCGCCGCGAGCGAACGGACGGCACGTTCGATCCCCACACCCTCGTTGTAGGCGGGAACGACAACGGCGACAGGCGGTAGGTACGCAGGCGAGGGCGCGCGCCGCCTCGTCGAGCGACGCTGGTAGCCGGCCAGACTGAGCACGAGCACGACACGAGCGGCAAAGAGGATGCCAACGAGCCCAACCAGCAACAGAAGCACTCGCACGAGCAGGAACCCGAAGCGCACCGCGGCGGCGAAGACCACGCCACGGCGCCGCTCCCACCCCGGGGCTGCGGGCTCGATTGCGCTCCGCGACAGGCCGGCAAGCTCGGAAACCGTCACAAAGCGGAAGCCGCGCGCGCGCAGCAGCGGAATCAACCGCGCCAGAGCGGCTACGGTCTCGCTGCGATTGCCACCGCCATCGTGGAACATCACGATCCCGCCCGTACTTCCCGGTGGGCTCGCGTCGTGGACGATCTTCGCGACTCCCGGACGTGCCCAGTCCTGCGATTCGAAGTTCGCAAGGACGATCAGGTAACGGCGGCCGGCGAGCGCGGCGAGGTCGCGCTCATCTTTACTCGTTATTGCGTTCGGGGTCGCCGAGTACGGTGGGCGAACAAGCCGCGTGTAGTGGCCGGTGATCCCGACGATCACCGCCTCGGTCAAGTCGAGCTGGAGACGTCGCTGCCAGCTCGGGCCGTTCCAGAGCGCGACATGCGTGAAGGTGTGGTTTCCAAGCTCGTTCCCGTCACGCACGAGCAGGTGTACGAGATCGGGATGGCGAGCCGCCTCACTTCCAACGAGAAAGAACGTCGCCGGGACATGCTCGCGGCGCAGGATCGCCGCGATCTTCGGCGTCCAACGCGGATCGGGCCCATCGTCGAACGTCAGCGCGATCCGTCGACCCGGCGGCGGTTGAGTGGAAAAAAGTCGCGAGCCCCGAGCGCTCAGAATCGGCCGGAAATGGGCAAGCGGCGCCTGCCCTCCCACAGTCTCAGGCGCGCCTACGCCGCTCGCACCAACCGTGTGGGTCGCAATCCCTTCAAACAGGATCGCGACGGCCGCAACGACGAAGCAGAACGAGATCAAACCCCAATGCGCAGGAACCCGTAACCGCGCGAGTGCGTGCACGTTACGGCTTCTTCGATGAAACCGTTGATGTCGACGTCGTCTTCGTATGCCCGGGCGCTGTCGCGCTCTTTCCGTGCGACACGGCTGTACTACCTGGCACCTGTTGACCAGACCTACCAACCGTTGCCGCAAACGCCTTGGCCGACACCGCCGGACGGAGATCCGAGGCGGAAGGCTGCCGAGGCTGCGGTAGCTTCGCGAGTACAGGAGGCCCTTGAGTAGGTCGCAAGACGTGTGTGAACGGAATCCCCGCAACCGGTATCAAGCCGAGCCCACCCAGCACGATCGCCAACAGCCAGGCCAGAAACAGCAAGGACACACAGCGACCGGCCCTTCGCCACCAGCGAGCACGCTTTCCTGTCGGATCCTCGAGGACAGAAGATCCGCCGCCGCCCGTCGTTCCGATGCCCATCAGCCCAGCGCTCCCTCGCTATTCAAGAACAACGTATATCGACAAGACGTTCCCACAAAGGGCCGTCACATCGTATGCCATTGGCCTTCTCACCGGTCTCCTGACAATGCCGAGCTCCCCGAATTCGAAAAGGACGAGCAAGACGGCTCGGCAAATCGGTCGAGCGAGCATCTAGAGCTCGTTTCGATTGACGACCAGCCGACTGGGTGTGATCGCCTTCCCTCTAAGCGACTACCGCAGCGAGCCCCTCGGCGCCAGCCGGCGAAGCGGCTGTCCCGTGATCTGCTCCACGAGCTCGAAATCGCCGTCGTAGTGGAGCAACTCGACGCCCGCGGCTTCGGCCGCGGCGGCGATCAGGAGGTCGGCGGGCTTCACCGCCTTCTGGTGATCGGGCCCGAGAGCGGCTAGCTTGCCCTGTAGCTCGATCGCCCGCCGCCACTCACGTGGAGTGATCGGACAGGTGTCGAGGGCGTCGAGCTCGCGACGGCGCTGCTCGTGCTCGGCAGCGTTGCGAGTGCCGTAGAGCAGCTCGAGCCGAACCTGATCGCAGGTCGCGATCTCGCCGGCCTCGAGTCGCTCGTCGAACCACCGTCGCAGATCCGGATAAGCCTGCCTGCGCGACCAGATCCACGCCGATGAGTCGGCGAGCATCATCTACTTCGCCAGGTCGAGATCTGGACGCCGTAGCTCTTCCAAGTCAGCCGGAGTCAGCCCGATCTCCCAGCTCGTCAGGCTCTTCAGACGCGCCCGGCGGACGACATCCTCGAGCGCAGCCTTCACGGTTCCGGTCGGACGGGAGGTACCGAGGATCTCCCCCGCGTCACGCAGAAGCTCCTCCTCGAGATAGAGCGATGTGTGCTTTGCCATAGCTGAATAATAGCGCACATTTGTATGTATTGGAAGCTTATATTTCGTCGCAATTATCGCGTACCTTTCTACCACTTCGAATTCGCGCCCTGCGTCCGGTAAACGCCCTCCGCGCACACTGCCTCGCCGGCCAGCTCCAGCTCGACCAGCGCGGCCGCAACCACGTCCGCCGCGAGCCCCGAGCGCTCGATCAGCTCGTCCACCGAAGCCGAGTGATCGGCCAGCAGCTCCCGCACCTGCCTCGCCTGTTCCGAAAGCCGGGCGCCCCGCGGAGTCGGCGCCTCCTCCAGCCCGAGCAGCGCGAGCACGTCGCCCGCCTCGATCAGGGGCGCTGCGCCCAGCCGCAACAGCTCGTTCGTGCCGCGCGAGAGCGCCGAGGTGATCTCGCCCGGGACGGCGAAGACCTCGCGCCCATCCTCCAAAGCGAAGTCGGCGGTGATCAGGGCGCCGCTCCGCGCCCGCGCCTCGACGATGATCGTCACCCCTGCTAGGCCGGCGATGATGCGGTTGCGCGCGGGGAAGCGCCAGGGCGCCGGCTCGATGCCGGGCTCGTACTCCGAAACGAGCAAACCCACCTCGGCGACGCGACCCGCCAGGGCTGCGTGGGCGCGCGGATAGTCGCGGTCGATGCCGCAGCCGAGCACGGCCACCGTCGGGCCGCCCGCTTCGAGTGCACCTCTGTGCGCCTCGGCGTCGATCCCGCGCGCCAGGCCGCTGACGACGGTCGCTCCCGCCGCCGCCAGCTCTCGCCCCAGCCGGCGCGCCACCTGGGCTCCGTAGGGCGAGCAGGAACGGGTGCCGACGATCGTCACCGCCGGGCGCGAGAGCATCTCGACGGGGCCCTCTCCGCGCAGGTAGAGGCGCTTGGGCGGATCATGGATGGCCGCCAAGAGCGGCGGGTAGTCGACGCTGCGTCGAGTCAGATAGCGCTGGCCACGTTCGACCTTCACGTGCCCGTCAACTCCGGCGGGATCCTATAGGAGAGCGCCTCGGCCAGGTGCTCACGAGCGATCTCGTCCGCTCCCGCCAGCGCCGCGATCGTGCGCGCCACGCGAGCGACCCGCGCCCGGCCGCGCCCCGAGAGCGACATGCGCTCGACGGCCTCGGTGAGCAACGCACGAGCCTCGGCTCCCATTCGCGGAGGTGCCATTTCGATCCTCTCCCGGGCCGCCTGCACGCGCTCGCGCACGAGCGCCGATGGCTCCTCCCCGCTCCCATCCAGCTCGGCGGCGCGCGGGCGCGGCATCGCCACCACCAGGTCGAAGCGATCGAGCAGCGCACGCGAGAGCTTCTCGCGAAAGTGCGCCAGACGCGTGGCCGAGCAGGAGCAGCCTGCGGCGTCGCCCTTGCCACCGCAGGGGCAGAGGTTCATCGTCGCCACGAGCTGGAAGCTGGCCGGAAAGACGGCGCGCCCATTGGCACGGGCAACGCTGACGACGCCGTCCTCGAGCGGCTGGCGCAGCGCCTCCAGCACCGGGCGCTGGAACTCGGGGAACTCGTCCAGGAGCAGAACTCCGCGGTGGGCGAGTGTTCAGGAATGTACCTTGGTGGCGGAGCGATCTTCTCTCGCCCGCCCATCTCGGTCGAGCTATCTATGACGGCTCGCTACGGAGCTGTCTTGTAGACCGTCCGATAGAGCTTTTGCCAGTTCGCCGCGATCTGCTTCTGAGCGCTCCGGAGATTCATCGAGCCCGAGCAGACGAGGCCGTGCAGCTTGTTCTCCAGCTTGTCCTTCACGTGGTAGCCGGGAGCTGGGCTAGCTCTCTCTGGGTACAGGTTCGCGATGTCGTTCGAGCCGCCGAGTTCGAGCGAGATGATGTGGTCAATCTCCAGCGTGCGGCCGTAGAGCTTCTGCACCATCCCGTACTCGGCTTCGGCCTCATACTTCTCGGACTGCGGGACGTT
>PMXT01000165.1 GCA_003170995.1 Actinomycetota bacterium
TGCGCAGCGCCTCGGCGACCGCCTCGAGCCGTTCTCTCGTTGCCGGTACCGCGAACTCGGGATTGGGCCGTGGCGGGGTCTGGTTCTCGTTCATGAGTCTTACCACCTTCCGAGGTGAGATTGTCCCGTATACAACAATTGCATGTACTACTATTCTCGCCGGGACTTGTTTCGCCTAAACCTGGGTAGAAAGCGGTCACGATGGAAGAGACGGTAAGAACGAGTGCGCCGGGGCAGGCTGAGCCCGTGAGCGAATCGGGGGACGAGACGTGCAGCTCCGGCGTGGATCTCGGTGAGCGCGAGCGCGAAGCTCTTGATCTCTGGGCCGCGCTTTTGCGGGTCACGAATACGATCCACGCTCGCGTGACCGAAGACCTGGTCGGTTTGGGTATTACTCCGGAGGAAGTCGAGCTGCTCATGCGGCTGTCGCGTGCGCCAGAGGAGAGGCTGCGCATGGTCGAGGTCAGTCGCTCGCTGCTGCTCAGCAAGAGCGGCGTCACCCGTCTGGTCGACAGGCTCGAGCAGCGCGGACTGGTCGAGCGCACTTCCTGCCCGGAGGATCGTCGTGTCGTCTACACGACGCTGACCGAGCAGGGTCGGCAGGCGTTCGGAGAAGCCGACCCGCTGCTTTCGGTCGCCGTCGCGGAGCATCTCGGCCGCCATCTCAGCGCGCAGGAGATCTTTGTGATGCGGGAGGGCCTACACACGGTTCTGAAGGCCGAGGGCGACGCGGCGGCGAGGTAAGTCCGGAATCGATGACAAAGAAGTTGCTCGTCTTCCGCGTTGTCCGCCCATACCTCCGCCGCTCGACCTGTAGACGAGTAAATCCTCGCAAGGCTGCCCACAGCACGCTCTGATTCGGCTTCGCGGTTACGCGCACAAGCCCGCTGACTGACATTTTCGCCCTGCTTGGAGACGAAAAGAGTCTTGCCGCAAACAGCACTAATGTCGTACCTTGGGAGTAAGGGGTACGGCTACCGCAAGGAGTTCTCCCAGCGGCTCCGGAAGGTTTGAAAACCGTCCGCTAATGTCCCCCTAGCGAGCCCCGGCCAGGCTGATCACGAAGACGAAGACGAACCCGGCCAGCGTCAGGAACACCTTCTTGATCGATGGGTGCTCGTGCGCTTCTGGCAGCAGGTCGGTGGCGCCGAGGAAGAGGAAGAAGCCGACGTAGAGCGAGAGCAGGTAGCCGAGGTGGTGCTCGGAGATGCTGAGCGAGGAGCCGACACTGGCGCCGATGAGCGGTGCAAGCGCGTCGGCGGCGAGCCAGCGAATTGCTTGGCGACGGTTCTCCGACTGCTTGAGTACGAAGGTGACCGTGTTGAAGCCGTCGGCGAAGTNNCACCGCCAGGAAGACGAGCAGGCCGATACTGGGGTTGAGGCTGAAGGCGAGCCCGATGCCTAGGCCGTCGATGAAGCTGTGTGCCGAGAGTCCGGCTGCGCCGAGGACACCCACCTGTGCGTGAGCCTTGGCTTGCTCGGCCTCGTCGCGGTGATGGAGTACGACGAAGCGCTCGGCCAAGAAAAAGGTGAGGAAGCCGACTCCAACGAGCGTCGATACGAGATCGGCGTCGTTCACGGCGTCGATCGCCTCGGGCAGAACGTCGAAGAGAGCGACCGCGACAACCACGCCGCCGGTGAGCGCGATGATCGTGCCCAGTTGTTTTCGATAGCGCAACGCGACGACGCCGCCGATAAAAGTCGAGACAGTCGTGAGCGCTGCCAGCGGAATTGCCACCCAGGCGATCGAGGCGAGTTGGAGCTGTAAGACCGGCACGAAGGCGAACGCTACTGGTCGCGGCGGCGGCATTCAACTTCACGGACCGCGCATGGCTCAGCGAGCGGCTGAGGTTTCGCCAATAATGGGTAGCTGTGTTGCGACGCTGGCCCATCTGGATCCTGCTTGCCGGGGCTCTGCTCGCCGCTACAGCGGCTCNNACGCGCTGTAACCAACACATCCGAGGCGGGCGCCACGGCTAGCGCCCTCGCGATCATGATCACAGTGCCGAGCCAAGGCGTCCTCAGTACGGTTGAAGCGTCTGCTCCTCCCAACGCAACGGTCCCGAGCGCGCCCTACGCTTATCCAGCCGACGGCTCGATCGTTCAGGTCACCTCGTCGACGGCGAGTGCGAACGCGACCTCCTCGAACGGAGCGGCCACCGGAACGGCGACAACCGAGCTCGACGGTATTCAGCTCTTCGGCGGCGAGATCTCGGTCGAGAGCCTCGTCGCCGCCGCGATAGCGCAGGCCACGGCCAAGCAGGCAAGCGGCACCACTGGCCAGACAGCAGTGACCGGAGCCACCTATTTAGGCCAGCCGATCTCAGTATCCACAAACGGGCGCGTCGAGCTGGGCGACTGGGGCTACATGCAGACCCTGGTAACGACGTCGAGCGGTGGCGATCCGGGCACCAAGGGCCGGCACGAGTCGCTGCGAGTTCTCGATCTGCACGTTGACGTCGATCACGGTGGGCTCCCGGCCGGGAGCGAAATCGTTATCGGCTGGGCGGAGGCCCGAGCTCAGGTCAACTCNNCGACCGTCACGATCCCGAAAAGTGGCTCCCAGCCAGGGAACTCAGGAACGAAAAGCGGAAAGACTTCGACAAAATCTGGCAAGAAGTCCAAATCGAAGAGCAGCAAGGTGCAGGCGGTCCCGCCCGATCTGAAACTCCACCTGACGAAGAAGGGCTACGTCTTTCCCGTCTACGGGCAGGCGTGGTACTCGGATTCGTTCGGCGTGCCCCGGGCCGACACCGGCTGGCACCACGGGATCGACATCTTCGCGCCGATGGGAACACCGGTGCTTGCGGTCGGTGACGGCGAGGTCTTTTCGGTCGGCTGGAACAACCTGGGCGGAAACCGGCTCTGGCTTCGCGACACGAAGGGGAACGAGTACTACTACGCACACCTCTCCGCCTACTCTCCGCTGGCCGTCAACGGAAAGCACGTCAAGGCAGGTGCCGTGCTCGGCTTTGTCGGCCACACCGGCGATGCCATCACCACGCCTACCCACCTCCACTTCGAGGCCCACCCCGCGGCGTTGCTTCCTCTCGGATACGACAGGAGCGCCGTTGACCCGTACCTGTGGCTCGTCGGTCTCCAGCACCTGCGCGATGTCGCCTTCCCGGAGGGAACCTCCTTCTGGGCCAAGCAGATCGCGGCCAATGTGAGCACGCAGCAGTCCGGCGCCGTGCTTCTGCACTCGGCTGATATCTCGGCGCTACCGCGTCTCGACAGTCGCTCGCTTGCGACTGTGCTCGGCTCGTCGAGCTCGGGAGAGAAGACCCTGGCACGTGACTAAGAGCCCATTCCTAACGGGATAGGCCCTCACTGGCGCTTCGGCTAGACGGCCGCGCCGTCACTCGAGTCGGCGGAGTCTTCGTCGCTCGGCGTGTATTCGATCTCTTCCGACTCCCCCAGTACGGTTTCGCGCAACCACGCTCGAGCCTGTGGCCCGGTAGCGGGGTTGAATAGAATCCCGATCGCTATTCCCGTTACGAGTAGCGCCGTATTCCTGCCGCGATGCGGTTCCTCTTCGTGGCCTTGTATGCGCGCGGCCGCGTGTCGCAACTCGTCGACCGCCGTGCGCAGGTTCTCCTGAACCTCGCGATCAGTCACCGCGTACGCCGCCGCTTTCGAAACCTGTCCCTTCGAGGAGAGCTCTCCGTACACCTCTTTGGCGGCCTGGAAAGCCTGGCGTACGTTGTCTCGGAGCTCCTCGTCTTTGAGCGCGCGCTCGACGTAGGGGCGCACGTTCGTCGCAGCATCCGAAAGCCTGTCGGTCTTCTTGTTCATCGCTTTACCCCCCGCATCGCTCGCACATGGCTTCTTTCCGGTCTCACCGTACAGGATCGGCACTCCATTACCGCTTTCCGCAGTCTCGTCTATTTGCCGTCTAGCGCGCGAGACGAGTCGAAAGATCTGGCCGAGGTCGCCTCGCGCTCGATTCGGGCGCCCGTTCCGGCGCCTGCGTCGCGACCCTGATTCGAGCCGTTCTCGTGCCGTCGCTGATGGCGCTTCTTGGCCGTTACAACCGGTGGCTACCGGCACCACTGGCGCGCCTCGTACACGTTGAGCCGTCGCCGCTTGCACCACGTGTAGTGTCCGGCTCTGTCGAGTAGTGCCGGCGTTACGTCCCGCGTCGGTGCCGGAGCGCGTAGCATCTGGACCGATGGCCAAGGGATTGAAAGGCGTGATCCTGGCGGGCGGCTCGGGGACAAGGCTTCACCCGCTCACGCGTATCACCAACAAGCACCTGCTGCCGATCTACGACCG
>PMXT01000185.1 GCA_003170995.1 Actinomycetota bacterium
CGAAGGCCTCGAGAATCGTCTCCTCGGGCACCTCCTCGGCGCCGGCCTCGACCATCGTCAGCGCTTCCTTGGTACCGACTACGAGCAGGTCGAGCTTCGACTCTGCCATCTCCTGCATCGAGCGATTGATGACCAGCTCGCCGTCGATCAGGCCGACGCGAACCGCGCCTACTGGCCCCAAGAAGGGCAGCGAGGAGATCATCAGCGCCGCCGAGACGCCATTGATGCAAAGAACGTCGTGCGCCGTCACGAGATCGGCGGAAAGCACAGTGGCGATGCACTGCACCTCGTTACGGAAGCCCTTCGGCCAGAGCGGCCGGATCGGGCGGTCGGTCATGCGCGCAGTCAGGATCGCTCGTTCTGTCGGGCGCCCTTCGCGCTTGAAGAAACCGCCTGGGATCTTTCCAGCGGCGTACATTTTCTCCTCGACGTCCACGGTCAGCGGGAAGAAGTCGGCACCCTCTCGGGCCTCCGCTCTTCCCTGTGCTGTCGCGAGCACCATAGTGTCGCCCGAGCGAACCACGACAGCGCCGTTGGCTTGCTTGGCGAGCTTCCCGGTCTCGAAGACGATCTCTTGATCGCCGACGGTCACCGAGACGGACTCGATCCGTCCGGTTCCGATACTGGTCATCTCCAACTCCTCCATTTATCAGGGAGAGCGGGAGTTTGAGTGAGCCAGGTGTCGACCTCGAGCTCGCTCAAACTTCCACTCCCCTTCTCTACACGAGCCCTAGCGCCTGAGGCCGAGCTCCTTGATCAATTCACGGTAAGCCTCGAGATCGTTCTTCTGCAGATAGGTCTGCAGGCGCCGGCGCTGCCCAACTAGCTTGAGTAGACCACGCCTGGAGTGGTGATCCTTGGAATGGGCGCGCAGGTGCTCGTTGAGCTGGTTGATGCGCTCTGTCAGTAGAGCGATCTGCACCTTGGCCGAGCCGGTATCCGACTCGTTCTCGCCGAAGCGCTTTACGATCTCGCCTTTTGCTTCCTTCGTCAGGGGCATTCAGTTCCTCCCGTTGCTTGCTATGCCACGAATCCCAGCTCGCCGTCGGAAGCGCCTCGAACGACCGAGATCGTGGTCCTGTAAAAGACTATCAGTGCGGGTGCTTTTTGGAGGTAGAGTCGGCCGCGTGAGGTGCGGAGCAAGCACGTCTTCGTGCTGATTGTTAACGTCTGTTGTCCTTTCGTCTGGGGACTACCGAAAGCACGATCACCATTGAAGTAGTAGCTTCGCACGATGGCACCACCGAGCAGGCCGTCATCGATGCCTGCGAATCTCTGGGGTCGTCGGCGTCGTCATCTCCAACAACGAGGATGCCCAGGTTCTCGAGCGGGTTCGGATAGGCGGACTCCCCACAATTGACCTCAGTCTCAGCCGCCACACCCATCCAGATTTGGCCAGGCTGGACGAAGTCATCGCCCGTACGCTCGAGGAACACGCCGTCGATGTCGTTCTACTTGCGGGCTATCTGTGCAAGGTTGGGTCGATAACACTCGCCAGATTCGAACTCGGTGTCAGACACCAGTCAGAGATCCTGGCGATTGTCAAACGGAGACAGTGCCGAAAGTGTGATTTCAGTTACGGCGCTTTGTGACAGTCACCCTGTAATGTCTGATCGGTGCGCGCGCTCATCTTCGATCTCGATGGAACGCTCGTCGACACGGTCTACGCTCACGTCTTCGCTTGGCAGCAAGCGCTCGCCGAGGCGGGAATGCCGATCGACGGCTGGCGCATCCACCGTCGTATCGGCATGAGTGGAGGGCTTTTCGCCCGTGCCGTGGCTCGTGAGCTCGGGCGACCGCTCGCGAAAGACGAGACCGAGGCGCTGCAGCGCCGTCACGGCGAGCTGTATGCGCAACTACTGCCCGTGCGCCGGCCGCTTCCGGGTGCGGTCGAGCTGCTTCGCCACTTGCGCGAGGCCGGAGTCGCATACGGAATCGCCACCTCGGGTGCGAGGCCGCAGATCGACGCCTCGCTCGAGTCGCTCGAAATCGAGCCGGAGGCGGTCGTGATCGAGCGTGGCGATGTCGCGCGCGCCAAGCCCGAGCCCGATCTGTTCCTCGCTTGCGCCGAACGAATGGGAGTGAGCCCGCAGGATTGTTACGTGGTCGGCGACGCCGTTTGGGACCTGCTCGCCGCGCGACGAGCGAACATGCTCAGTATCGGTCTGCTGAGCGGTGGCTACGGCGAGGATGAGCTGACCAGAGCCGGCGCTTATCGCGTCTACCGCGACGCGGCCGAGCTGGATGACTCGCTTGACGAACTGGGAGTGCTGCCCTGAAGCTAGCGCTACCGCCGGGGGTCGCTGCGGGTCATCCCGCGACCGCCAGAGCCGGGCTCGAAGTGCTCGAGAAGGGCGGCAGCGCGGTCGATGCGGCAATCGCGGCTTGCTACGCATCCTGTGTCTGCGAGGTCGTCATGACCGGCCTCCTGGGCGGTGGGCATGGAATGATCTGGGACGCTCGCGAGGAGCGCGCGCACCAACTCGACTTCTTCACCACAGTGCCGGGTCTCGGCGCCCGCTTGCAAAAACGTCCGCAGCTGGTGGAGCTGGACGTGCCCTTCGGCGAGGAGTTGATCCGCTACGAGATCGGACCGCAATCCTGCGCCGTCCCGAGCATTCCGGCTGGGCTGTACGAGCTCTGGCGCCGCTACGGACGCCTCGATTGGTCGCAACTGCTCGCAGCGGCGATTCGCCTGAGCCGCGAGGGAGTGCCTATGCCGCTGGCGCATGCTTCGTGCCTGAAGATGCTCGCACCCGTTCTGACGCTCGATCGCGGTGAGCGCCTGTTCGCCCCGGCCGGGCGCTTGCTCGACGAGGGCGAGCTTCTGCTGCAGCCGGGCATTGCAGACGCGCTGGAGCTGCTCGCCGAGGATCCGCACTCGCTATACAGCGGAACGCTTTCGTTGAGCCTGCTCAATCTCATGGGCGAGCGAGGCGGCCTGGTCACGAGCGAGGATCTCGCCTCCTACTCCCCGCTTTGGCGCGAGCCAACCGAGACGCCGTACGCGGGTACGCGCTTCTTCAGTCGTGGTGGCCTCTCCGGTGTGCCCGAGACGCTCGCGCGCCTGCATCCTCTGGTCGGTCTCTCCGAGCGCGAGCGGGTGCACGCGCTACTCGCGGCTTTCGCCGACGACGGCGCCGGATCGCACACCACCAACCTCGTCGCGGTGGACGAGAAGGGAAACGCCTGCGTGCTGACGACCAGTCTCGGTCTCGGCTCGGGCGACTATCTGGCGGAGTTCGATCTACATCTGAACTCGATGCTGGGCGAAAGAGACCTCGTCAGTGGCGAGCTTGCGCCCGGCGAACGGGTGATGAGCATGACCGCGCCAAGCATCGCGGTCGACGATAGTGGTCTTGCGCTGGCGATCGGAGCCGCCGGTGGCACTCGCCTGCGTACGGCACTCGTGCAGGTCGCCTCTGGAATCCTCGATGAGGGCTTGGTGCCCAGTGAGGCCATCGGCCGTCCGCGCTTTCATCCCGCGGAATCGGTCTTGAATGCCGAACCGGGCGTGAACGAGGAAGCGCTGAACGAACTGGAGGCGAAGGGCTGGCAGGTTCGCCGCTGGAGTTCGCTCCACCACTACTTCGGTGGCGTCAGCGCGATCGGCCGAGCGGGCGCCGCTGGCGATCCGCGGCGAAGTGGCGAGGGACTGGTTCTCGGCGCCTAGCGGTCACGCCGGGCGCTCGGCTTCTCGTGCCGCCTCGACATCCCGCGCGATCTGCTCGCTGAGCGCCTCGTCGCTCTCGAATGACTGCTCGTCGCGAAGTCGCTGCCAAAGCTCGACGACCAAGCGCTTGCCGTAGAGATCGGCGGAGAAATCGATCAGATGGACCTCGACACGGCGCTCCGCGCCTTCGAAATGGAGATTGACGCCGATCGAGATGGCCGCCCGGTGTCCTTCGACGAAGCCCGTGTAGATGCCGTCTCGCGGCAGAAGCTGGTGCGGAGCGAAAACCAGGTTGGCGGTCGGAAAACCGAGCCGCGCTCCACGGGCGAAGCCCGGTACGACGCGTCCGTCGAGCTCGAAGGGGCGACCGAGCAGCGGGGCCGCGGCGACCACGTCACCCTTGTGTAGGGCGTTCCTGATCGTGGTCGAGGAAACCCCGGCGACCGGCTCGACGAGCCGCGCGAGAAGTCCCTCGTCGTGCAACAGCTCGAGATCACCCGAGCGATCGTGGCCAAAGCGAAAATCCGGCCCGGCGACGACAATCTGGGCCCCGAGCGGGCCGAGATAGCGGAGCTTGAACTGCTCCGGCGTCATCCCGGCTAGCTCGTGATCGAAGCGCAGAACGACGATCTCTTCGACGCCGTACTCGACCAACAGCTCGACCTTTCGCTCCAGCGTCGTAAGAAGCTCTACGGGCTGACCGAGCAGCACGCGCGGGTGTGGATCAAAGGTGAGCACGGCAACAGGCAGGCCGGTCTCGAAAGCGGTATCCAGAACGCGGCGATGGCCCAGGTGAACCCCATCAAAGGAGCCGACGGCAACTGTGCGCGCGCTACGGGGCAGATCTATCGGGTCGCGAACAACTTTCATACCGGCATCACAATCTCGGGCTTCACCGTACCGTTCTTGCCTCGTCCGACAGCGATCAATCTGCCTGTGCGGCACAACCGGAGCAACCCTTCCTCGCTTCGCTCCAGGCGCCTTCCGGCGCTTACGAAGGCGGCTTCCTCCTCGTTCAGCTCCAAGGCTGGAAGAAAGGGAAGCGCCTCGGCCGCGGGATAAACTCGCTCGGAATCCGCGTCGGCAACCGAGAACGGGCCGACCTCGAGCCTGCGCAGACTGCGGCAGTGACCGCCGAGCAGATCGGCTATCGCACGCACGTAGGTGCCGGAGCCGACGCGAAGATCGAGCTTGGCCACGCCTCCCGAGTAGTCGAGCATCTTCAGCTCTTCGATTCGCGAGCGCCTGAGCGGCATCTCCGGAGTCTCGCCGCGCCGAACCAGACGGTAGGCGCGCTCACCGCCGATCTTGATCGCCGAAACCGCGGGAACGCGCAGCTCGACTTCTCCGTGGAGCTCGTGGAGACTTGTCTCTAGCTGCTCGCGCTGGGGTGCCTCTCTGGTCTCGATGGTCTCACCTTCCAGATCGCCGGTCGAGGTGCGCGAGGAGAGATCGATCTCGGTTTGGTAGCGCTTGTCGAGGCCGACGAGATAGCGCGCGAGCCTGGTTGCCGAGCCCAACAGTACGAGCAGAAGTCCACTCGCGAAGGGGTCGAGAGTCCCGGCGTGACCGGCTCTGGCTCCTGTCTTCGCGCGCAGATCACGTACCAACGCAAACGAGGACGGGCCGGCCGGCTTGTCCACGAGCACGAGTCCGGATGGCTCGAGTGCCCGTGGAATCGCCACGGCCTACCCCGCCTGACCCGATGTCTTGGCGACAAACTCGTTGCGTAAGAATGTGATCAGCTCTTCAACGCTGAGCTTGCTCGCGAAGCCCGCCGCCTGTCTGTGCCCGCCACCGCCGGACGCCCGAGCCACCTCCGAGACGTCGAGCCGATCACGCGAAGAGCGAAGGCTGACGCGGCGCCCGTCACGCTCGGGCGGCTCCTGGATCAGAGCCGACATCTCGACTCCGGCAACCGCTCGCAGCGAGTCGATAACGCCTTCGGAAGCCCCACTCGATGCACCCGTCTCTTCGAAATCCTTGCGCTCGAGATAGGAGATCACCAGACGCCCGCCCTCGTACACCTCTACGTGCTCGAGCGCGCGCGCCAGTAGCTTCAGCTTCGAGAGCTCGATCGTCTCGTAGACGTGCTGGAATATCCGGTGTGCATCGGCTCCGGCCTCTATTAGCTCGGCGGCCAGCCGCAGTGTTTTCGGCGAGGTGTTCGCGTACTGAAAGCGCCCGGTGTCGGTGACCAGCGCGATGTACAACGCTTCGGCGATCTCCGGCGTTAGCCGCACTTTCAACTCGGCGAGTACATCTCGCAGCACCTCGCTCGTAGATGAGGCTTCGGCGACGACGAGATTTACGTTGCCAAAACGGCTGTTGTCGTGGTGATGGTCGATAACCGCGACGAAGGGCGCCTCTGTGAGTAGGCGCTGGTCGCTGCCCAGACGGGACTCATTCGCCGCGTCGAGAGCGATCAACGGGCGGCCTACGAGCTCCCCTGGATCACCTCTGACGAGATCTTCCAACGCCATGAAGCGATACTCGAAGGGAATCGGGATCGAACCGACGAGGAACATCGTGCCGCGCTTTCCGATCTGATCGAGCGACAGCTTGAGCGCCAGCAGCGAGCCGAGAGCGTCGCCGTCGGGACTCTCGTGAATTGAGATAACGAAATCGTCGTGATCGCGAATACCCTGCGCGACCGCCTGGAGATCAGCTTTCGTTATCGTCATCAGCGGGAGCTAGCTCATCGATCAGTTTGGTCATGCGAACCGCTTCTTCGGCGGTCGGATCGTACTCGAAGGTGAGTTGCGGAATTCGCTTCATTCTCAACTCGCGGTTGAGCGTGGCCTGAAGCACGCCGTGCGCCGCGTTCAGCGCCTCGATCGTCCTGGCGATCTTCTTCTTCGGCCCCAGCACGCTGACGAAGACGCGCGCCTGGTGCAGATCCGGGGTCGTTCGCACCGCCGTGATCGTGACGAAACCGATGCGCGGATCCTTCAGCGAGGGCAAAGCTTCGCTCAGAGTTTGCAGTATCGACTCGTTTACTCGGCGCATTCGCCCAGACATCGCTCTCCATTCAAGCGTTTTCGGATGATGACGCGTGTCTTG
>PMXT01000102.1 GCA_003170995.1 Actinomycetota bacterium
GTCTTCGCCGGCACGCTGCCGCGCGGGGTCGACGACGCCTTCTATGCCGAGGTCGTTCGCGAGCTGTCACGGCGGAACGTGCGCTGCGTGCTCGACTCCGAGGGAACCGCTCTGCGCCTGGGCGTCGAGGCTGAGCCCTATCTCGTCAGCCCCAACCAGCACGAGGCAGAAAGTCTGGTCGGGCAGGAGTTCTCCGACGAGGAGGATTTCGTCATGGCTTTGGAGACGATCGCCGAGATGGGCCCGCGCAACGTCCTGATCAGCCACGAGGGCGGCTGCTACGCGTTGCTCAAGGAAGAGCGCAAGCTCCGTCGCTACCGAGCCTTCATCTCCCGCGTCGAGCCGGTCTCGCCCGTCGGCTCGGGTGACGTGCTGCTGGCCGGCTTTCTGGCCGCGCGCAGAGCCGAGCGCTCGCTCGAGGAAGCGCTCTGCCTAGCCGTTGGAGCCGCCACTGCCTCTACCCTCGAGACCGGCGCCGGTCGCTTTGATCTGGAGCGGGCGGCCGAGCTCGCGCGCCAGGTCGAGGTTAGCGAGCTGCAGCCCGTCGCGACGCGGTAGGAGTCAGGCGGAGAACTTTCCCGACCACTCGCGTCTGAGCGGGGGAATCTCGCCCCTTCAACTCGGCCGCGTCGAGCGAACCGCCCCCTATACTTGGCGCGTGCGCTGCTACTACCACTCCGGCGCCGAGGCAGTAGGCGTCTGCTCGAGCTGTGGCCGAGGTCTTTGCGCCGGGTCGGCCGTTGAGGTCGAGGGGAAGCTTGCCTGCAAGGACTCCTGCGAGGAGGCGGTTGCGCGGACGACTCAGCCGGCCGACGACGAATGGTGGTCGTGGAAGCGCGGCGTTTTCTGCATCGCTGCTCTAGGCGCCGTTTTTCTGGCCTGGGGAGCCGTTGCCTGGCCGGACCATCGCTTACACCAGTTCGCGCTCGTTCTCTTCGCGATCGGCGCAGCTGTCTTTTGCTGGGGGCTCTTCAACTTCCCGCTCGCTGTCGGCGCTGTCTTTCTCGGGCTCGGGTCCGTTGCCGCGCCGCATCATCACCGGCACGGTCTCGCGGCGCTCCTCTTCCTTTCCGGCGTGCTTCTAGTCGGGTGGGGGTTCGTACGCCTAAGCCGTCGATTCACGAGCAGAGCTTCAGGTCTCGCATGTAACGAGAAGACACGATCACACCGCACGAGCGGATAGAAGGCGCCGCTGGCCAGGCGCGTTCGACGAAATGCCTCTCGCGTTCTCGTGGCGTCGGTGAGCGCGCGAGTTCGGACAGCACCTCGCTTGCTCGGGGCGTCGCTCATCATCTCCTTAAGCAGCCGATGAAAGTCGTCATGTCACCGAAGAGGGCGGACTTTCGTCGGCATAGCGGCCAGCCTTGCTACGATTGATCGCCACTTGAAAGATCTTGGTGGCATCCGGATTTCTCGGCCCAGGCGACCTTCAGGCGTCTGGGCTTTTTGCATTGAAGGGGCAGGGTGAGTCAGATGGATCTAGAGCAGCTCATCGAGGGGAGCGACGATCTCGGCGCTATCTCGATGGAAGAGAAGTTCGCCAAACAGGGACTGACCTTCGACGACGTCCTGCTCGTACCGGCCGAGTCGGCCGTGCAGCCGAGCGAGGTCTCGACGGTGGCGCGGCTGACGCGAACGGTGACGATCAACATCCCGATCATCTCGGCTGCGATGGACACCGTGACGGAGGCCAGGCTGGCGATCGCGCTGGCGCGCGAAGGCGGTCTCGGCATCATCCACCGCAATCTCTCGATCGTCGACCAAGTTGCCGAGGTCGACAAGGTCAAGCGCTCGGAGTCGGGCATGATCGTCGAGCCCGTGACGCTGGGGCCGGACGACCTCGTCGCCGACGCACTCGATCTGATGGCCCGCTACCACATCTCCGGCGTGCCGATCACGAGCAAGGACGGAACGCTCGTCGGCATCCTCACCAACCGCGACCTGCGCTTCGAGCAGAACACCGACCAGCCGGTCTCGGCTCTGATGACACATGCGCCACTCGTCACCGTCCCGGTCGGTACGGGCCTCGAGGAGGCCAAGGAGATCCTCCTCAAACACAAGATTGAGAAGCTCCCGGTCGTCGACGCCGACGGCAAGCTGCAGGGCCTGATCACCGTCAAGGACATCCAGAAGAAAATTCAGTACCCGCTCGCCACCAAAGACGAGCAGGGGCGCCTGATGGTCGGCGCGGCGGTCGGTGTTGGGCCCGATGCGCTGGCGCGAGCCGAAGCGCTGATCGAGGAAGAGGCCGACGTGCTAGTCGTCGACACCGCGCACGGGCACTCCAAGGCCGTCATCGACACCGTGCGCGAGATAAGAAAGCGCTGGGCCGACGTCCAGATCATTGCCGGCAACATCGCCACCGCCGAGGCGACCGAGGCGCTGATCAATGCCGGCGCGGATGCAGTGAAGGCTGGCATCGGTCCGGGTTCGATCTGCACAACTCGTATCGTCGCCGGTACCGGCGTACCCCAGGTGACTGCGATCTACGACTGCGCCAGAGCGGCCGCCAAGCACGGCGTGCCGGTGATCGCCGATGGCGGCATCCAGTACTCGGGCGATCTGGCCAAGGCGATCGCGGCCGGCGCCGACTGCGCGATGCTCGGCTCACTGCTGGCGGGCGTGGACGAGAGCCCCGGTGAGGTCGTCATCTACCAGGGCGAGCGCTTCAAGGAGTACCGCGGCATGGGCTCGCTGGGCGCGATGAAGACGCGCTCCTTCTCCAGAGACCGCTACTTCCAAGCTGACGTTGAGGAGGTCTCGAAGCTGGTGCCGGAGGGGATCGAGGGACGCGTCGCCTACAAGGGGCCGCTTGCCAACCTCACCTACCAACTGGTCGGCGGTATGCGCTCGGCGATGGGCTACTGCGGCGCGCGCACGATCGAGGAGATGAAGAAGAACACCAAGTTCATCCGCATCACCGCGGCCGGGCTGCGCGAGAGCCATCCGCACGGGATCGCCATCACCAAGGAAGCCCCCAACTACCCGACCTCAGGCTCTTGATGACGGGCGACGAGCGCCCGGTCCTCGTCCTCGATCTCGGTGGGCAGTACTCGCAATTGATCGCCCGGCGCGTGCGTGAGGCTCGGGTCTACTCCGAGCTCGTCTCCTATCGGCTCTCGGCCGAGGAGGTGGCGGCGCTAAATCCGCGTGCTTTGATCCTCTCGGGTGGCCCGGCTTCGGTCTACGTCGAGAACGCTCCCCGAATCGACACCGGTCTGTTCGAGCTCGGCGTGCCGGTGCTCGGCATCTGTTACGGCATGCATTTGATGGCGCAGGATCTGGGCGGCAAGGTCGAGCGAACCGGCGTGGGGGAGTTCGGCAAGACCGAGCTTCGAATCGATGCAGGCACACTCTTCAGCGACGATCTGGCCGGCGAGCAGACGGTCTGGATGAGCCACCGCGACTCGGTCACCGCGGCTCCGCCCGGCGCCCGCGTGGTCGCCAGCTCCGAGACAACGCCGCTCGCTGCGTTCGAGGATCCGGAGCGCGGCCTCTATGCCGTCCAGTTCCACCCCGAGGTCGTGCATACGACCAACGGTCAGAAGATGCTCGAGCGCTTCTTGCATCAGGTGGTCGGGATCGAGCCCTCCTGGACGCCCGCGGCGGTGATCGACGAGCAGGTGGCCCGCATCCGCGCTCAGGTCGGCGACGAGAGCGTGATCTGTGGTCTCTCCGGCGGCGTCGACTCGGCCGTCGCCGCACTGCTCGTCTACAAGGCGATCGGCGAGCAGCTCACCTGCGTCTTCGTCGACCACGGCTTCATGCGGAGTGGCGAGGCTGAACAGGTAGTCGAGGCCTTCCGCAACCACTTCAAGGTTCCGCTTGTGCACGTGCAGGCGCAGGAGCGTTTCCTCGCCCGGCTCGAGGGCATCGAGGAGCCCGAAGAGAAGCGACATCGCATCGGCGAGGAGTTCATCCGCGTCTTCGAGGACGAGGCGGCCAAGCTGGGCGAAGTGCGCTTCCTCGTCCAGGGCACGCTCTACTCGGACGTGATCGAGTCGGGCGGCACCGCGGGCGTGGCGGCCAAGATCAAGTCCCACCACAACGTCGGCGGCCTGCCCGAGGAGATGGAGATGGAGCTGGTCGAGCCGCTCCGGCTGCTCTTCAAGGACGAGGTGCGCCGAGTGGGCGAGGAGCTCGGGATGCCCGAGCGTCTGGTCTGGCGCCAGCCCTTTCCCGGGCCCGGGCTCGCCATCCGCATCATCGGCGAGGTCACCCGCGAGCGCCTCGATATCCTGCGCGAGGCCGACGCCATCCTTCAGGAAGAGATTCGAGACGCCGGCTGGTACCGCAAGCTCTGGCAGTCGTTCGCCGTCCTTCCAGCCATCCGCTCGGTCGGGGTGCAGGGCGACGAGCGCACCTATGCCTATCCGATTGTGCTGCGCGCCGTCACCTCCGACGACGCCATGACCGCCGACTGGGCACGCCTCCCTTGCGAGCTGCTGGAGCGAATCTCGAGCCGCATCATCGCCGAGATCCGCGGCGTCAACCGGGTCGTCTACGACCTAAGCTCGAAGCCGCCGGCGACTATTGAATGGGAATGATGCGGTGAAGCGGCAGGCTCCTTCCCTGCCCGCGACTCGAGTAGCGTTCCGCCCTTGACGCAGCTCCGCCTCGACCACATAGTCATTGCCATCTCCGACTTCGAGCGCTACACCGAGGTGCGCTACGTCGTCTCGAACCCGAGCAGTGATTGGTTCGCGTCGCCTGAGAGCACCAACCGGTAGCGGCCGGTCTCGATCGTCGTGCCACCGAACAGCTGCTTCACCGTCAGGCTGTGAGAGCCGCGGAAGCCACCGTTACGTCTGACGCTACGCACCAGCTGCCAGGTCGATCCGCTTTTGCGCTCGAGCCGGTACTTGAAGCTCTCACTCGGCGAGGAGAAGCGGTAGGTGAGTTTCACCTTCGCCGCCTGCGAGTGCCTGAAGGTCTTCTTGGATAGACGAACGGAGATCTTTCCGCCAGCCGATCGGGTGCGTGCGGCCGCCACGGAGATCGATACCGACGCGCTCTTGTCGCTGTTGGTAGACGTCAGCGTCGCGGTATAGGTGCCGGGCCGCTTGTAGAGATGTTTCGGCGAGGCGCCTGTTGAGGTCTTTCCGTCGCCGAACGACCACGAGTAGGGCCCGGCCTTGGTCGACGTGTTCGCGAAGCGGATGGTCACCGGAGCTTTGCCCGAGACGGCGTTCGGAGTGAAGGAAACCGTCGATCCCGGTGGGAGCGCAGCGAGCGCTGTCAACGTCGCTTTGGCGTCGATCAGGCCGTGAGCGGAGTTTCTGTCCCCGGTCTGGTGAGCCGTCGACTCGATGGCGTCCACGACCTCGGTGGCCGAGGCCGTGGGAACGTAGGACAGCGCCAGTCCGGCCAGCCCGGCGACGAAGGGAGCGGCAGCCGAGGTGCCGCAGAAGTAGGTGTAGTCGCCGCTCGGGTGAGAGGAACTCGCGGGCCAGGTCGAGTTGACGCAACCGGGCGCGTCGACGTCGACCCAGGAGCCGTAGTTCGAGCCCCATTTACCGTACTGGACGTTACCGTTCGAGGTCGCGTAACGAGTACCGGTCTCGTCCACCGCGCCGACGGAGAGCACGCCCGGATAGGCCGCCGGGTAATCACGTTTCGAGGAGTTCTCGTTCCCGGCGGAGGCTACGACGACCACGTTGTGGCTCTCGGCGTAGCTCACGGCGGCGGCGATCGAGCGCGATCCGCTGGGCAGACCGAGCGACATGTTGATCACCCGGGCGCCGTGCTTGGTTGCCCAGATCACGCCGGCAGCGACGTCACTCCAGCTGCCCGAGTTGTCTGCTCCGAGCACTTTGACCGGCATGACTCGGCACTTCCAGCAGACGCCGGCGATGCCTTTGCCATTCCCGCCCTGGGCGGCGATTATGCCGGTGACGGCCGTCCCGTGGCCGTTGTCGTCGGAGGTGTTGGCGCCGCCGTCGGCGAAGTTGTGCCCGGGTACGAACGCGCCGAGATCCTCGTGCCGGCGATCTACGCCGCTGTCGAGAACGGCGACGATGATGCTCGCGCTGCCGGTGCTGAGCGACCAAGCATCCGGAAAACCCAGATTACCGAGCTGCCAGAAAGCCGGGTTTAGATAGGGATCGTCGACACTGGCTCCATCGCCGTGGACGCGGCCGTCCCGCTCGACGTAGGCGACGATCGGGGAGGCACCGAGCTCGCGAATGGTCGTCTTCTCTGCGCGAGCTGGAACACCGGCGATGGCTATTCTGAGCTGGCCGATGGTATTCAGTCGTCGAGCGCCGGCTCGGGCGAGAGCTGCGTTCTGTGCGGCCGTAGTCGTGTGTGCGTCGAAGCGGACGAGAACGCGCGCCGTACCCGTCGTCGCTTGCGAAAGAGAGGAGGCCGAGGCCTGGCCAACGGAACCGACCACCGGGACGATGGCGAGAAAAAGGGCAAGAGAACGGAGTGTCGCAAGCATCACTCCAGAAATCGACCGGGGTAGTGCCGAATCCGGAGTAGAGACGCTCTCTCTGCCTACTCGCAGCGAACTCCTGCGCTATACGCAGACCAGGAAGGCTGTAGCTATTTTGGGGGATGGCCGCGTTCGAAAAAACGCTGCAAAACGCATGAGCCGATGCCACGCTCGAATTGCGAGCCGAGCGGCACGCTGATTCGTTCGCGTCGGGAAGGCTTTCCGACGAGCGCGATTGAGATCGGGCCTTTTGCACGGAGCCGAGCCTCTCGGACGACGATTGGGGAGGAGATCGTCTGTTTGCAAGCTAATTAAGTGCTGGTAAGTTCGACGAAATCGTGAAAAGCTTTGGCACCAGCGTGAAGCCCAACGACGACAAACAATCCGCCCCGAGCCAACCGTGGCGCTCTCTTCTCGGCAAGGTGAGCTCGGACAGGCGCGCACTTCTTCGTCTCGCGGCAGTTCTCGTGATTGCCCTGGTCGCCGGCTCGGTCGTTTGGCTCGTCTTGAGAAAGAGCGATCACTCCTCGAAGTCGAGTAGCGCGAACACGGCGGTAGTCTCCGAGCAAGGCTTGCAGAAGTTGGTCAGCGCAATCGCGAAGACCGTCTTTTGGGTTGGGCCCGAGCAAGGGGTGCGCTACGGGATCGAGCAGCGCTCGAACGGGCGGGTGTACGTGCGCTACCTCACCGCTCAGATGAAGGCAGACACGGTTGCCACCTTGACGGTTGGCACTTATCCGATGGGAAACGCCTACGCGACGACGGTCGCCTGGGCCAAGACAAAGGGTTGGAAGCGGCTTGCGACCGGTGTCGGCGGAGTGACCGCCTTCGCCAGCAGCACGCAAGACGTCTACTTTGCGCAGCCGAGCCTCGATTATCAGATCGAGATCTACGATCCGACGCCTGGCCGTGCCGCCGCGCTCGTGCAGGCCGGGCGGGTGCTTCCGGTGAAGGCGGTCGTCTCCGAGCAGGACTTGCAGAAACTGGTCAGCGCAGTCCGTGCGCCCATCTTCTGGGTTGGGCCCGAGCAGGGGGCGCGCTACGGGGTCGAGCAGCGCTCGAACGGGCAGGTGTACGTGCGCTACCTCACCGCTCAGATGAAGGCAGACACGGTTGCCACCTTGACGGTCGGCACGTATCCGATGAAAAACGCCTACACGGAGACGGTCGCGCTCGGCAAGAGAAGCGGTTGGAAGCGACTTGCGACCGGAGTCGGCGGAGTGGCCGCCTTCACCAGCAGCACCTCCCCGCTTAACGTCTACCTCGCGCAACCGGGTCTCGACTACCAGATCGAGATCTATGATCCGACGCCTGGCCGTGCCGCCGCGCTCGTGCAGGCCGGGCGGGTGCTTCCGGTTGCGCAGGGGGAGCGCCTGGGACTCACGCTCGCCGCGCTGAAAAAGCAGGTGGCGTTGCTCGGAAAGACCGTCTACTGGATCGGCCCGAAGTCCGGAGTCACCTATGAGTACACACGCAATCCGAACGGGAACGTCTATCTGCGTTACCTGCCGAAGGGAGCGGCGATCGGGGCCAGTGGCGCATATCCGACCGTCGGCACCTACCCGATGCCTAACGCGGCCGCCACGACACGGAAAGCGGCTGGGCGAGCCGGCTCCGTGTTAGTGAAGCTGACTGGCGCAGAGGCCTTCTACACCACGTCCAAACCCACGAGCGTCTACGTTGCCTTCACGGGTTCCGACTACCAGATCGAGGTCTACGATTCCGTCTCGGCTCGGGCTCTCGCGGCCGTCAGCTCAGGTCAGGTCAGGCCGGTCGGCTGAGCGGGAGGTAGAAGCGGTCGCTCAGCGCGGATAGACGCGCAGCGGGCCGTACCTTCGACTGTCGACCCTTGCAGTGGTCGCTACCTGCGGTAGCTAGTCGTGAGGCGCCGCCGGCGCTGCTTCGGTTGCTCTGGAGTGGCCGCCATGGATAAGGGCGAGTGATCCCGGCAGGCTCGCGAGCGCAAAGGCGAGCCCGTTGAGTAGCGAGAAAACGGTCGCCTCGGTCGCGCTCACACCGGCTTGGCCGAGCAAGACGATGAATCCTCCTTCCCGCACTCCAAGCCCACCGATCGAGAAGGGGAGGAACGAGAGTGTTATGACGAGGGGAAGCGTCGTGACGAGCGCTGAGACCGGGACGGAGAGACCGATCGAGCGACCGATCAACCAGGCGGCGAGGACGCCGAGGCTCTGAAAGAGAAGCCCCAGCAGGAGCGTTCTGATGAGCACCTGGCTCTGGACTGAGGCTCGCAGCGACGTGAGCACCTCACCGACGAGAGGCTTGAGTCGCTCGGGCAAGAGACGCCGTCGAATCGGATCGCGCAGACCGGCCACACCGAGCAGCACAGTCACGAGAGCCGCGAAGAGGACGCTGACGACGGCGAGTGTGAGCAGGAGCGAATGCGGTACGTCACCCGGATCAGTTGCCGCGAAAGCCCAGGCGATTGCGATCAGGCAGGCGAGCGCGGTCGCGCGATCGAGCATGACGGTTGTGAACGCTCGTACGCGTTTTCCGTGCTGCCCAACCATGAGCGCTCGAGCCACGTCCCCGCCGACCTGACTCGGGAGGAAGTTGCTCGTGAACGTGCCCACGAAGTAGGCGCGTAAAGCTCGTCGCCAATCGCGATCCACGTCGCATGCCTCGAGATACAGGTGCCAGCGGAAAGAGGCGACCGCAGAGGCGGCGACCAGTGCGAGAGTTGCGAGCGCGAACCATCCCCACTGGCCGTCAGCGAGGCGACGCACGCCACGACCGAAATCGACCTGGGTGGCGACAAGCGCGAGCAGGCCGATGCTGACAACGAGACGCACCCAGAACGAGCCGGCCAGCCTGGCGAGGAGCCTCACGAAGCGCAGCATAGTGTTCCTCTGTGCGCGTGGACAGTTCCGGCGGCTCCGCAAGCTCGTCCGATAGCGCTTGGCAGACTTGGCCGCACAGCAATGACTCTCCTAGTCGCCTGGCTTTTATTCCCTTTGCTGCTCGGCGTGCTCACTCTGGGCTGCGGCTTGCTGCTTCAGAATGTGAGCGGCGACCGGCTACCACCGGGCATGCTTCTTCCGGCTGGTCTCGCGGTGATGATCGTCGCGGCCAGCTTGGCGACTGCCTCGGCGGTAACAGCGCCGTTCGCGATCCCGCTGGTCGTTGCGCTCGCCGTCGCGGGACTCGGACTCGCTTTTCCTTGGCGTGCCGCGCGAGGTGATCCCTGGACGGCCGCCTCTGCGCTCGGGGTATTCGTGGCGTATGCAGCCCCGGTTGTCCTCTCCGGGCAAGCCACTTTCGCCGGCTACGTCAAGCTCGACGACACCGCGACTTTCCTCGCCTTCATCGATCGCGCCATGGAGCACGGTCGCAGTCTGGCCGGTCTCGCGCCCTCGACCTATGAGGCGGCACTCGCGGTCAACATCCCGTACGGCTACCCGCTTGGAGCTTTCCTACCGCTTGGCGTCGGCAGCCACCTCGTCGGCACCGACCCAGCCTGGCTCTATCAGCCGTGTATCGCGTTTTTCGCGGCGATGCTCGCGCTTTCGCTTGGGTCGCTACTTGCTCCGCTTGTCCATTCTCGGCGGCTGCGAGCCATCGCTGCGTTTTTCGCCGCCCAGGCGGCGCTTCTCTATGGCTTCGCTCTCTGGGGCGGCATGAAGGAGATCGCCGGCGCCGTCTTGATCGTGAGCGCAGCCACGCTCGCGCCGACCAGCGGCGAAGAGCTTCGCTCTGTGCGGCGTTTGATTCCGTTCACGCTCACATGTGCCGCGCTGCTCGCGGTACTCAACGTGAGCGCCGGCCTCTGGCTGCTACCGCTCGGGCTGCCCGCCCTTGCCGTAGTAGCTCGACAACGCGCGAGACGCCTGGCCCTCCCGCTCGTCGCCGGCATCGTCCTGATCGTGGTCTTCTCGTTGCCGACGATTTTCATCGCGCGCGACTTTCTCCGCTACACCAGCTCGAACCTGCTCACGCCTTCCCAGCGCCTCGGCAACTTGCCGCGGCCACTCCATATTCTGCAGATCTTCGGCGTCTGGCCGGCCGGCGACTTCCGTGTCTGGCCGAGCGAGCACGCAGCGACCGAGATCCTCGTGGCCATGGCTGCGTTATCGGCGCTGATAGCTGTAGTAGTGGCCCTAAAGCGAAGGCTGTGGCGGTTGCCGCTGCTTGTCGTCACCGTCACCGTCGTGGCGCTCGTCCTCGAGCGCACATCCTCTCCGTGGCTTGCCGGTAAGGCATACGCGACCGCCTCACCGGTGCTCGTGCTCGCGGCGTTTGCGACTACGGCGATTCTCATCGAAAGGGGTTTTCGGATCGAGGGCGTACTGCTCGCAATCGTGATTGCGGGTGGCGTCGTCTGGTCGAATGCTCTTGCCTATCACGACGTCTGGCTCGCTCCGCGCGCCCAACTGCTCGAGCTCGAGCAGATCGGGGATCACTTCGCCGGCCAAGGACCCGCTCTGATGACGGAGTACCAGCCCTATGGAGTGCGTCACTTCTTGCGCACGATGGATGCGGAAGGCGCATCGGAGCTGCGGGTTCGTCTGGTTCCACTCGTGAGTGGAAGAGGTCTCGAGAAGGCGGAGTTCGCCGACCTCGACCGCTTCGCGACCAGCGGCCTGCTTGTCTACCGCACGCTCGTGCTGCGCCGCTCGCCGGTCGAAAGTCGTCCGCCCGCGCCCTTTGCGCTCGTCTGGCAGGGACGCTACTACGAGGTCTGGCAGCGGCCCGATCCGTCCAAACCACAGGTGCTCGAGCACCTTGGTCTTGGCGACGCCCTTAATGCCGCAGCCGTTCCTTCGTGCGCCACCGTCTTGCGGTTGGGCAGAGTCGCATCGAACGCGGGCGGTCGGCTCATCGCAGTCCCGCGCACGAACGGCGTTCTGCTTCAGCTTGCGGGGATGCAACACCCCGCGAGCTGGTCTTCTGACTCGTCCAGTCAGACGGTCGCCCCGACGAGCGCCGGCGTGCTCACCGGAGCCATTACCGTTGGGGTGAACGGTCGCTACACCGTCTGGCTCGGGGGCTCGTTCGCCCGAACGGTCACGATCGCGATTGACGGACGCCGTGCCGGCTCGCTCCGGAGCATGTTGACCGAGACGGGCCAGTGGACGCCCTTCGGCTCACTCCAGCTTGGTGCGGGCAGCCACACCGTGACTCTGCGCTACGGCGGTTCGCGCTTTGCACCCGGAAGTGGGGCAGGCCCGTTCGCGCTCGGGCCGCTCGCGCTCAGCTTGACGCAGCCCGGCGAAAACCTCGTCAGCGTCTCACCGGCCGATGCGCGCTCGCTCTGCGGACGTACGCTCGATTGGGTCGAAGCGGTTCAGCCATAGAGCTCGTTTTGAAATGGGCTCTAGGCTCGACGCAGGCGATCTAGCCGTCCTCGCGGGACTCTTCGCTGCGCCGTAGCTGCTCCTCTTCCAGCAACGCCAGTCTCTGAGCAAGTGTCGTGTTCTGATCGGAAAGTCGGGAAATAACGATCGAGTAATGCAGGAGCATGATCAGGACGAAGAAGAGCAGGGCAGCGAAGATGACCGAGGGTGGGTAGCCCTTGACGCCCATCCAGCCGGCGAGCGTGTTCAGGCCCCGGCGCCAGGCTGCGAGCACGAGCAGGACGACGCCGATCAGAAGCCAGATCAACGAGTAGCGCTCGCGCAGGTGCCGGCGGCGGATCAGCTCGAAGACGACGCCCAGCATTCCGAGCGCGCCGAGCGAGGCGATGATTGTGACGGAAATAGGTGTCATGCGTCCTCCATGGGTGCTTCTCCACGACGAAACAGGTCAACGAAAAGCGCGAGCAAGACCTTGGCGATGTAGTAGACCGAGCGCAGGGCGGTGATCGAGGAGCGGCCGGTGGCCCGCTCGCGCATCTGCACCGGCACCTCCTTCAGTCGTAGGCGGTGCTTGACGATCATCACGGTCGCCTCGACTTCGGGGTAGTCGCGCGGGTAGTCGGCAGCAAAGAGCACTATTCCTCTCCGGTTGACAGCGCGGAAGCCGGAGGTCGTATCGGTCAGGCGCTGGCCGGCGATCGCCGACACCGTCCAGGCAAAGAGGCGGATGCCTAGCCGGCGCGTGAACGAAGAGCGGAAGGCGCCGTCGCCGAGAAAGCGCGAGCCGATCACGAGATCAGCCTCACCCGCGAGCACGGGGGAGAGGATGGCCGGCAGCTCGGCGGGATCGTGTTGCCCGTCGCCGTCGATCTGGACGGCGAGATTGAAGCCGTTCTCCTGCGCAAAGCGAAAACCCGTTTGCATGGCGGCGCCGATACCGAGATTGAACGGGAGAGAAATGACGCGGGCGCCGCGGGAGCGCGCGATCTCGCCTGTCCGATCGCTCGAGCCGTCGTTGATGACGACGATTTCGAAGCCGGGATCGAAGCTGTGGATCTCGTCGATCACGGCCGCGACGGAGCCCTCCTCGTTGAACGCGGGCACGATCGCGATGCGGCGCCGCTCTGCCAGCCCAGGGAGCGTCACGCCGGTCATCCCGAGGCCCCCCGACCCGAGCTGTCGCAGTCTGAGAAGAGAACGGTTGGGGTGACGGCGCCGATCCTGGCTGTCTCCATCGCGATTAAGTATGGCAATGCGGTCTGACCCATCGGAATATGACTACCCGCTCGACTCGTGTGCGTTGGAGCTGAGCGTCTCCGCGTCTTCCGGCGAGCCAACCAGGCCCAAACCGCGATCGGCGCCCTCGAAACCAGCCTCGCCGCCGCCCGCGGCACAAGCAGATGACGTGGCCGCAGGTAACGGCGACTCCCAGAACGAGCGACAGGGAAGCTCCGAAGGACCTCTCCCGCCTCATGCCAGGCGTAATTGCCTAACCGGTCATTTGCCGACGCACACGTAGTTGACAGCAATAGAGCCCGTCTGCGCATACAACGAGATCTGTGAGCCGCTGTCTTGGGTCAGCCTGACTCGGCTAGACGTGTTTGTGATGTTTTGAGCCGTGCACCGGTAGCTCGTGGCACTGGTAAATACGGCACTTCCGGTGAACGTTACGATCGTAGCGGCCGTGGTTACACCGGTTCTGTTCCCGGTGACGATCTTCGGATTCGAGACCGTCGCCGGTGTACAGGCAGTGCCGGCTCCGCAGTCGACGACGTCGGCGACTCCTGTGGCGCCGGTAGCACCTGTGGCGCCGGTTGCTCCGGTAGCGCCTGTCGGGCCCTGGGCTCCGTTGGTGCCGTTGGTTCCGTTCGTCCCGGCCGTTCCGGTTGCACCCGTCGCTCCGGTGGCGCCGGTCGCTCCGGTCGGACCCTGAGCTCCGGTGGCGCCGTTGGTTCCGGTCACTCCGGTGGCGCCGTTGGTTCCGGTCACTCCGGT
>PMXT01000105.1 GCA_003170995.1 Actinomycetota bacterium
TGCGCACCGCCTTCTCCTGCGTCTCGTAGCCTGAGAAGAGAAAGTGGCCGAGCAGCTTCTGGGCGTCGGCGCGAGATAGCCCGGTCACCGAGCGAGCACAGTCGATGACGCTGCCACGCTCGCTCAGCTCCAAAGTGTGCTGTGAGAAGAAGCCGACCTCGACGTTTTGACCGAGGCGCACGGTTCCCGCCGCCGGCGCACGGCGCCCNNGTCTTGCCCGAGCCGTTCGCGCCAACGAGGGCGACGTGCTCGCCCCGCTCGAGCGCCAGATCGACGCCGCCGAGGAGCCTACGACCGCCTACCTCGAGCGTGAGCCCCTTCGCCTCGAGCACCGTCCGCCCCGAGCGGGCCGGCTCGAGAAACGCGAAGCCGAGCGAGCGTCGGGTGCGAGCGGGCACCTCGATTCGCTCTGCCTCGATGCGGGCGAGCTGCTTCAGCTTCGACTGCGCCTGACGGGACTTGGTGCCGTAGCGGAAGCGNNTCCTCGGCCTGGCGTGCGGCAACCTTGGCGGCGTGCTGCTCGCGTATGGCCCGCTCCTCTCGCCAGGCATGCCAGGGGCCGGAGAAGAAGGTTCCACGGCAGCCCTCGAGCTCGAGCACGCAGGTGGTAGTGGCCTCCAGGAACCAGCGATCGTGCGCAACGAGGATGAGCGCCGCGTCCAGACGGCAGAGCTCAGTCTCGAGCCACTCGATGCTGGCCACATCGAGATGGTTGGTCGGCTCGTNNCCTCGTAGCTCACGCGCCAGCCGTAGCCACCGGCGTGCTCGAGCCGCGCCTGTGCTTCCGCGTAGCGCCGCAGCGTCGCCGGATCGTGAGTTCCTTTCGACATCGCCGCTTCCAACCGCGCCAACTCCTTCTCGGCAGCGAGGAGATCGGCGCTCGCCGAGAGCATGTACGAACGCAGGTCTAGCCCGCGCTCGAGCGGTGGTCGCTGATCGTGCAAGGCGATTCGCGTTCCCTTGACCAGCGCCAACTCGCCGGCCTGCAGCTCCGTCCTGCCTGCGACCGCCTGTAGAAGCGTCGTCTTGCCGACCCCGTTCGCACCCGACAGCGCCATCCTCTGCCCTCGTTCGAGCGAAAAGGAGACGCCTTCGAAAAGAAGCGTCCCGGCGAACTCCTTACGTAGCCCCGAAGCGACAACGACCGGCATGCGGCCAAGGGTAGCTGGGTGCCACTGCGAGCCAGGAGGACGCGGAGTGCGGCCGTGCGATCTCACCGGTTCTGAAAACGGCGGGACGCACCTCTCCACTCGCCGCTTTCGTACCGAATCGGCACATCGTCGAGAACCTCGTCCGAATCGACAGCCTGTCAGGCGACGCGTCTCGCGCCACGAACCGCCCGAAGAGTAGGCGCGTGTCCTACTTGCTCGTCGTTGTGGTCAACCGCGGCTTGCTCGTCATTGTGGTCAACGGGGGCGTCAGAACGGGGCGCACCTTGACGTACGGTGCAGCGTTTGGCCGCAAGACCAATCTGGTTCCGGGCTCGTAGTACCTGATCGGGAACGAATTGAAGAGCATCAGGTGGCCGTTCGAGACGTAGCGTCGGTTGGGATCCAGCCCGCGATCCCACGGGAGATCGAGCGCGCGCCCGGTGGTGTCATAGAGGAGAACGTCGTGCAGGAGCCGACCGTCGCGCGAGTACGGGTAGATGTTGTCGACCTCTACGCCCTGGTAGAGCAGGCCCGAATACAGTTGCTGCTCCGCCGCATTGGCGCGAGCGAGCAAAGATTGGTAGCTACTACTGGTGTCCGTCACCTGAGCGACGACCGGGATCGCCGCAAGGAGCAGCGCCATGTTCACAATTACGGCAAGCCGCGGAAAGGGCGACCCGTGCCGGCGCAACTCGAGACCCAGCCACACAGAAACTACAACCGCTACCCCGATCGCTGTAAGGCCGGTTTC
This sequence comes from Actinomycetota bacterium, assembly GCA_003170995.1. GTDB lineage: Bacteria > Actinomycetota > Thermoleophilia > Gaiellales > Gaiellaceae > Fen-549. The sequence goes on from PMXT01000105.1 coordinate 1,903, forward strand.
GGCACTGCCGAATCGCGGCACGATCGGAAGCCGCGACGACCAGTCGCTGTCGAGCACACAGGCGATCGCGCCAACAGCAAGGTAGGCCCGTAGAACCCACCAAATCGGTGCGAGCTCCCGACCAAGCCGGCGCAGAGCTGTGACCGCGGGGTGCGCGAGAACGCGACCTCGGGCAGCTCGCAGCCGACGGTCAAGATCACTTTCGCGACGCACCGGAGGCACTGGCTCGTGAAGACCTGCGGCAGCACGGAGCTCGGCCGCGAACTGTTCGGGTGTGCCGAGTCGAGCGCCGATCGGACCCGCGCCCTCCTCCGTCGCCTCGAGAAGAGACGCTTCCACCTCGGCGAGCAGATCGTCCCGCTCGGCGCGTGGTAGGTCCCCAAGCGCTCGCCGTACGGCCGCTACGTACTCCTCTACCTCGCCCGGAACGGACGGTGGCGAACTCATAGCCCCACCTCCACTTTGGTCTTCAACAGCGATGTCATCGCACGTGAGAATTCGGCCCAAACGACCCGTGCCTCCGCGAGCTGCTCACGCCCAAGATCGGTGATGCCGTAGTAGCGACGATGCGGTCCCTCGTCTGAGGGCATCACATACGAGGTCAACGCGCCCGCCTTGTACAGCCGGCGGAGCGTTCCATAAACGGACGCGTCACCCACGTCGCTGAGACCCGCCGCGCGTAGCCGCCTCAGCACGTCATAGCCGTAGCCGTCCTGCTCGGTTACCACCGCAAGAGTCGCTGCATCGAGGGTGCCGCGGAGGAGCTGACTTCGATCCACGCGGACTATAGTACTACGCGAAGCGTAATAGTCAAGCCGAGGATTCGCGACCGTAACCGACCCCTCCTCGCCGCCGCCATCCTGGACGATTACGTCCCACACCGAGACCACAAAGATCAGACGTTCCGACAGCCGATTCAACGTGCACTCACGAGTACCGGCGTAACACAAGGAGCGTTTATAGGACGACGCTTTCGCACCGCCGAGCGCCGAAGACCCTCGTTGGCCGAAAAGCTCCTAGAAGCCTTTGACGCCCACGGGACTGCCGAGTCCAGTCGGACCGTCGTAGCCGGCGGCGGCAGTGCAGAGATAAGCCGGGGAGCACGTGCCGTTCGAGCCCTGCAGAACATCGAACAAAGACGAGGCGTGAGCGTAAGAATGAGAGCCCGCGACCACCGTGTCGGCGTTACCGGCGAGTGCGTAGATGGCCGCCACTATCGGCGCGCCCAGGCTCGTGCCGCCGACCTTGAACCAGCCGTGCCGGCCCGAGTAGCCATAGGAGTCGTAAACAGCGGCGCCGGTTCCAGGATCGGCGACGGCCGACACGTCGGGAACAGTTCGGCGCACGCAGCCACCGTCTGACTGCCAGGCCGGCTTGGACTCGTAGGCCGAGCACCCGGAGCCCCCCAACTCCCAGGCAGTCTCGCTCACACGAGCGTTGGAGCTGTCGAGATCGAGCGTGGTACCGCCGACAGCGGTGACATACGGCGAGGCCGCCGGCCACTTCACCCCATAACCGCTGTCGCCCGAAGCGGCGGTGATAGCAATACCTGAGCGATTGAAGTGCGAGTCGAGAGTAGTCTCGCCGCGGAACTCGTCCACCACCCAGGAGTTCGATATCACGTCGGCTCCTAGCCTCACCGCCGTGTCGACGGCAGTGAGGAGGTCGCTGACCGAGCCCGACGCGGCCTCGACGAGAAGTATCTTGCAGTTGGGACAGACCGCATGGGCAACCTCGACGTCGAGCGAGGTCTCGAGCGCCCAAAGGGCATTGCGGGCGGGAAGCGGGGCCTTCTTTCCGACTCCGTTCACCTTACGAAAACAGCCGTTCGCGCTGCTGCAAACACGTAGCGAGAAGGTGGTGGAGTAGACGCGAAGATCCTTCTCGATGTTGGGACTGCCATAGGCGGTCACGATCGCGATCGTCTGCGAGCGCGACGCGGCGGCGGGCAAGTTGTAGGCGCCACGGAATTGAGCCGGCCCATAGCCATCGGGAAGCGAGCTCCCGGATTTCGCGTTGACGCCGGCGGTGCTCTTCGACTTCTTCTTTGCCGCCTTCTTCGCTTTCTTGCGCGCCTGCAGGACACAGCGCTTCGTGTGCTTACGAGTCTTGGCCTTGCAGCTCTTCGCCTGCTTCTTCGCCTTCTTGCTGCTGACAGCGACACTGGCCTCGCACCCCTTGGCGGCATGGGTACCGAGACAAAGTGCGGGGCGCGCGAAAACCGTTTTCCCCGGGCTCGGGCTCGTTCCGGCTACGGGCGCCGGCAGTCCCGAAAGCAGCAGCGCAACGAGCACAGAGGCGACGCACCAGCGGGCGAAACGATGACCGTTCGACTCGTGATCACGGGATCGACCTTTTCGCCGAACCGGCTTCAGACCACGCAATTCCAGGCCGCGGATGCCCATACTCCAGCGATCGGAGAGGCTCGGTCACCGTCCATCCTCGGTTAGCACCCGGTCGCGGCAACCAGCCGTTCGACTCGACCACCGTTTCGGCGTAGCGACGCTACGGCGCGTGCAGATCGGGGTGACCCGTTCGGGGGATCCGATTCGCGTACCTCACTCGGCACGACGCACAGAGCCGGCTTGCGGCAGGCGAGCTCGCGCTAGTTCAGACCGACGAAAACGAGCAGCCTTGCTAAGAGCTAGTTTCAATTGACGACCANNAGGCGCAGCGCGCCGCCGAGCGCACCCAGGTGGTTGAGTGCTTCATTTGAAACGTGCTCTAGGCGAAAGGGCGGCTTCGCCACCGCTCGCACACACCAAGGCGCTGCGCGACCCGACCTCGAGCTAGAGCCTATTTCACTAGGTCTGCACGCCCAACGCGGCCGATCCGCGCCTATACCAGCAGATCGGGCGGCAACCAGGAGGTGAAGTCTTCGCGAACCGGCGGGTCGGACATCCAGGACGTATCCGGTTTGGGCGTCCCCAGCGCCTCTCGAACGGATCGCCAACCCTGCCGGAGCGGCAAGCGTCCCTTCGTCCCCCGGCGAGTGATCCAGAGGAGTTCACTCCGGCGCTCGGCCTCACGGGCGATCGCGAGTGCCAGCTTGGCGTCCTGGAGGTTGTACGCCAAAACCTCGTCACAGCGTCCCTGAGCCCACATCAGCGGAGCGTCGTGCCCCGTGATGCCAGCCGATTTGCCGGGTAGGCCGAGCCCCTCAGCCGCCTTTCCCAAGCCCACGGGATATCCGAGCTCGCAGACGACGTGAAACATCATGTCCACGTGCCCGAGAGCGATACGGGCGCATTCTTCCGTGAGACCCGATTCCTCGGCCAGAACGTTGAAGTCAAAGGCGAGACCGTTCCAGGAGAGAAGCGTGTATCCCTGATCAGCCCAGGTCGCGAATTGATCGAGCATCAAGCGCACGTCGAGCTGCGACATCTGCGCCGCCGGCTTGTCGCCATCCACACCGTGCCAGGTGAAGGCCTCATCGCCTTCGGCAACGACCGCCGCCACACAGGCCACACCGAGCGGCCGGTGATCCATCAAATCCGTCACCAATTCGGGCAGCACCTTGGCCGTCTCGATGTCGAAAGCCACGTAGCGACGTGTCGCGCCCATCTATCCAAGGGCAAACGGTACTCGGCGGATCGGCGGGAATGGTCGACGCCCGATCCGATCCAGTCTTCCTTGGAGCTCGAATCAAAACGAAGCACTCTGTCGCCTAGCCGCGCTCGGCGGCGCGATACTGCGTTCNNCAGGTCGTCATTCTGATTCGAGCTCTTGGAGCGAATGACAACCCTCATCGACTAGGCTCGGCCGTTAGGTATGAGCTCGCTCACCGTCGCCCTACTCCAGCTTCGCGGCCCCGGCCCGGATCCCGAGCGGGCGCTGCGCGAAGGCGAACGGGCTTGTCGCGAAGCGGCTCGGCTCGGCGCCGACGTAGCGCTCTTCCCGGAGATGTGGCAGATCGGCTACGCCTGGTGGGACGACTTCACCCAGGCGCGCGAGGAGTACGAGCTTCTCGCAACCGAGGTGAATGGACCGTTCGTCGGCCATTTCCGCGAGCTGGCGCGCGAGCTGAGAATGGCGATCGTGCTCACCTACCTCCAGCGGACGCCCGCAGGTCCTCGCAACGCCGCGACGGTGATCGACCGGCAGGGGAACCCGATCCTGACCTACGCGAAGGTACACACCTGCGATTTCAGCCTCGAAGCCGAGCTGACGCCGGGGGTGGAGTTTCCGGTCGCGGATCTCGAGCTCGCTCAGGACTCGGTCCGGATCGGCCTGATGATCTGCTACGACCGCGAGTTTCCCGAGTCGGCGCGGGTGTTGATGCTGGGTGGCGCGGAGATCATCCTGACGCCGAACGCCTGTGATCTCGCCGTCGATCGCATCGGGCAGTTTCGCGCCCGCGCCTTCGAGAACATGGTCGGCGTCGCGATGACCAACTACGCGAGATCTTTGTCGCCCAAACCCCATCCTCTCGACGAGTGCAACGGTCATTCCGTCGCCTTCAGCGGTATCTGCTTCGACGATCTGGGACGGCCTTGCGACCAAACGCTCGTCGAGGCGGACGAGAGCGAGGGCATCTTTCTCGCCAGCTTCGACCTCGACCTGCTGCGCAAATACCGCAAGCTCCAGACCTGGGCCGACGCCTACCGAAAACCGCAGGCCTACAAGGCGATCGTCGCAGATGCTCCCGCGCCGATCTTCAAGCGCAACGATTCCCGCCGTACGCCGTAGGCATTGACGGCCACTTTTCGTTCCTACGTCTCGACCGGCGGGTAGGGTNNCGCGGGGATTTCGACCGTCCCGCCCGCCGGGACGCGCAGCACCGGGGCCCATCACGTCACATCTTGGCCGGCCGCTAGGGTTGACGAGAGCGATATTCGAAGGCTGGAGGCGAGATGAAGGGTTCGGAGAAACCGAAGAAGGGTCAGAAGAAGGCGGCGCAGAAGACGCTCAAGGAGAAGCGCAACGAGAAGCGGGCTGCCGGCAAGAAGTACGACTACAGCTAGCGGCGTCAGCGAAGTTACTCCGGCAGCCCGACACTGATCTCGAGATACCTGAGCGTAGTTCAGGAAGAACTGGCACAGCGCCTTCGTTGGAATCTCTCAGTCCCAAAGACGTCGCGAGCCTCGAGCCCGACTCAAGGAGATCTGTGATGGAAGATGGCTTTCTGCCATCCGCACCGCGCTCGAGAAGTGAATTGAAGGCGGCCGCCCAGACAGTCGCCGGTCTTGCCAATGACGCTTTCGTCCGGGATCGAATGCCTGCCATCTATCTCGGACACGGCGCGCCGCCGCTGGTGGACGACGAGCTCTGGGCCACCCAGCTCGCCGCCTGGGCTCGTGCCCTACCTCGACCCCGGGCCATCCTGATGGTCTCGGCGCACTGGGAAAATGAGCCGCTCACAATCGGCGCAACCCGCGACGGCGTGCCTCTGGTCTACGACTTCTCCGGCTTCCCGGAGCGCTACTACGAGACGACCTATCCGGCCCCCGCGGCGCCGGAGCTGGCCGCGAGTGTGCGGAAGCTGCTCGCGCCGGTCGAGAACGTAGTCGCGCAGCCCGAGCGGGGGCTCGACCACGGCGCCTACGTTCCGCTCCTGGTCATGTACCCCAAGGCGAACGTCCCCGTGTTGCAGATCTCGATGCCGTCACTCGATCCGAAGCGGCTGCTCGAGGTCGGCGCGCGGCTGCGGCCGCTGCGAGACGAAGGCTTGCTCGTAATCGGCAGCGGCTTTCTGACCCACGGCCTGCCGTACCTGAAGGACTTCAGAACAGACGCGCCGCCACCGGCCTGGTCGGCCGAGTTTGACCTTTGGGCAGCCGAGACACTCGCCCACGGCGACGTGGACGGGCTCACTCGCTTCCGAGACGTCCCATCCGCCCGCTACGCCCACCCTACGACGGAGCACTTCGCACCACTCTTCGTAACGCTCGGCGCAGGCGACCTGTCCTCGTTCGTCACGCCGATCACGGGCTACTACATGGGCTTGTCGAAGCGCTCAATCCAGCTCCCGTAGCTCGGCGTGGTTTCGCGAACCAGCAACGCCGATAGGTGCGGATCGTGGTTAGGTCTCGCGCGAGTCGGGATCAGACGTCTGCCGGCGTCGCGGCGCGACGAGTTCGATAGGCGAAAGTCACGCCGGCTCAGCCGGTTCACCCGGTGGCCGCAGACGCGGGATCGGCCCGTTGATACCGGAATCGGGCTCGGCGAACTTAGCGTCGGCAAACGCGCCCGTCCGCGGCATGTACTGCGTGCAGGTGCACGGGATGACCGTCAGACCCTGAACGTCGTGCTGGTGCGCGCGGCAGCGCTGCTTGCCCTTGCTAGTGAAGGCGCCCGCGTGATCTCGCCTCGGATGGCCGCAGCTGTCGCAGAGCGGAGAGCCGGCACAACTCGGGCATCCCCCACCCTTGTGGGCCGGAAGATGCTGCTCGGGCGGCCAGGATTGACCGCAGATCCTGCACTGGGTCTTCACGCGAGGACCATCGGATAGCCGAAAGAAGAGCTTGAGTCACGCGGAGCGGGCGCGCCGATGAACTCAGAATGAAGAGGATCACCGAGCGGTGCGCGCCAGCCTTAGGCCGAAAAAAGCTCTAACAAAACGAAGCCCTCCACCGCCTGGCCGCGCTCGG
>PMXT01000103.1 GCA_003170995.1 Actinomycetota bacterium
AACGTGCTCGAGCTCAACTTGGCTCTCGACAGCCGGCGATAACAGTCAATCTATGGGTGTGGATCACTCCTCGAAACGAAGCACTCCGCCGCCCGGCCGCGCTCGACAGCGCGATACTGCGTCCTTGCCTCACACCACCGATCGCACCCGGTCGACGGGTCTTCATTCCGAGCCGTGATCATGGCGCGTGGAAAGCTCCGCATCTACCTCGGCGCAGCGCCCGGCGTGGGCAAGACCTTTGCCATGCTCAATGAGGGTCGCCGCAGGTGCGAGCGCGGCGAGGACGTGGTCTGCGGCTTCGTCGAGACGCACGGACGCAGGCGCACCGGCGAGCAGATCGGCGAGCTCGAGGTCGTGCCGCGCAAACGGCTCCCTTACCGCGACCGGGTGTTCGAAGAGATGGATATAGAAGCGATTTTGGCGCGGCGGCCCGAGATCGTGCTCGTGGACGAGTTGGCGCACACCAACATCCCCGGCTCGCGCAACGAGAAGCGCTGGCAAGACGTGGAGGAACTGCTCGACGCCGGTATCAGCGTCATCTCGACGCTCAACATCCAGCACCTGGAGTCGCTTAACGACGTGATCGCGCAGATCACCGGCGTAACCCAACAGGAGACGATCCCCGACGCCGTGGTGCGCCAGGCCGAGCAGATGCAGCTCGTCGACCTCGCCCCGGAGACCGTGCGAGCGCGTCTGGCTCGCGGCGACATCTACCCGGCCGACCGCGTCGACACCGCGCTCAGCAACTTCTTCCGGGCCGGCAACCTCGGCGCTCTGCGCGAGCTCGCCCTGCTCTGGATCGCCGATCAGGTCGAGGACGGAATCAAGGAGTACCGGGAGCGTCACGGCGTCAGCGAGCCCTGGGAAACACGCGAGCGAGTGGTCGTGGCGCTGTCGGGCTCCGAACGCGGGGAGCGGCTGGTGCGCCGGGCGGCCCGCCTCGCGCAACGCCGTGGCAGCGATCTCGTCGGCGTGCACGTGCGACCCCAGGACGGCCTCGCCGGGTCGGCGCTCGAGCGCCTGGAGGCCCAGCGGGAGCTTCTCGCCTCGCTCGGAGGCGGCTACCGCGAGGTCGTGGGCGCGGAGGTCGGCCCCGCGCTCGTCGAGGCAGCTCGCTCGCTCAACGCCAACCAGATCGTTCTCGGCGCCACCCGCCGCAGCCGGCTCGGCGAGCTACTGCACGGCTCGGTGATCAGCACCGTCATCCACCTCAGCGGCGCCAGTATCGACGTCCACGTGATCAGCCATGAAGAGGATGACGCCGACGCCGGGGAGACACCGAAGCGGCGCGAGCGCGACCGGCTCAGGCCGCCGAGATCGCTGCCGAGCCGGCGCGTCACGCTCGGATTCATCCTCGCAGCCGCCGGCCTGCCGGCACTCACCGCGACGCTTGCGGCTCTCGGCGATGATGTCGCGCTTCCCAGCATCCTCCTGCTCTACCTGCTTCTGGTCGTCTTCGTCTCGGCGGTCGGCGGTCTCTGGCCGGCGCTCGCGACCGCACTGGCCGGCGACCTGCTCGCCAACTGGTACTTCACGGCGCCGATACACACCTTCACGATCAGCGAACCGCAGAACCTGCTCGCGCTCTGCGTCTTTCTCGTCGTCGCCGTCGTCTTCTCGAGCTTCGTCGCTCTCGCGGCCAGACGTGCCGCCGCCGGCGAGCAGGCCCGAGCCGAAGCCGACATCTTCGCGACTCTCTCGGGACACACTCCCGTCACCGATCTGCTCGAGCGCCTGCAACAAGCGCTGCAGCTCGATGGCGTCGCCCTGCTCGTCATCCAGGGCGGCTCCTGGAGTGTCGTCGCCGCCAGCGGCGAGCAGCCGCCGCGACACCCGGAGACCGCTGTCCAGACGATCGACCTCGGCGCCGGCCGCCTGCTCGCGATTGCCGGCAGACCGGTGCCGGCCGAGGAGCGGCGCATTCTCGACGCTTTCGTTAATGAGCTCTCCTCGTCGCTGGCGCACGAGGAGCTCGAGACGGAAGCTCAAACGGTTGGAGCGCTGGCCGCCGGTAACGAGCTGCGCGCAGCCATCCTCTCGGCGGTCTCGCACGACCTGCGCACGCCGCTCTCGGCGATCAAGGCCTCGGTCTCGAGCCTGCTCCAGCAAGATGTCAAGTGGACGAGCGAGGTGCGGCGAGAGTTTCTGCGCACAATCGACGAGGAGGCCGATCGCTTGAACGCCCTGGTCGGGAACCTGCTCGATATGAGCCGGTTGCAGGCGGGAGCGCTCACGGTCAGCGCGGAGCCGATCGGACTGGAGGAGGTCGTTCCGGCCGCACTGCACTCTCTCGGCGAGCGCGCGAGCCGCGTGCGGACAGAGGTTCCGGAGACGCTGCCGCGCGTTCTCGCCGACGCGGGGCTGCTCGAGCGGGCGCTTGCCAACCTGCTCGACAACGCCCTCCGTCACTGCCCCGAGGGGACCGAGGTGCGCGTCGTCGCCGACCCCACGGGCGACGAGTACGTCGATCTGCGCATCGTCGATCACGGGCCGGGGGTTCCCGCGTCGGAAAGGGAGCGGATCTTCGTCCCCTTCCAGCGGCTCGGCGACGTGTCTGGCGCAAACGGCGTCGGGCTCGGCCTGGCGGTGGCGAGGGGCTTCGTCGAGGCCATGGAAGGATCGATCGAGGGCAAGGAGACGCCCGGCGGAGGCTTGACGATGATCGTGCACTTGCGGGCGGAGAGATGACTCGTATCCTCGTCGTTGACGACGAGCCTCAGCTCCTGCGCGCGCTGGCGACCAACCTGAAGGCTCGCGGGTACGAGGTCGATCAAGCGGTCACCGGCGAAGCCGCGCTGATGCTGGCGGCCAGCCACCACCCCGATCTGGTCGTGCTCGACCTCGGCTTGCCGGGTATCGACGGACTCGAGGTGATCACCGGCCTGCGTGGCTGGAACTCGGTCCCGATCGTCGTGCTCTCGGTGCGCGAGCGCGAGGCCGACAAGGTCGCCGCACTCGATGCCGGCGCCGACGACTACATCACCAAGCCCTTCGGCATGGACGAGCTACTCGCCCGCCTGCGCGCGGCCCTGCGGCGCGCCGCCCCCGCAAGCAAGGAGGAGGCGGTCGTGGCCACGCCCGACTTCACGGTCGACCTGGCGGCGAAGCGCGTCAGCCGCGACTCCAAAGAGGTGAAACTGACGCCGACCGAGTGGGAGATCGTCGAGATCCTCGTTCGCAGCGAAGGCCGGCTGGTCACTCAACGCCAGCTTCTAAAGGCCGTCTGGGGGCCCCAGTACGAGAAGGAGACGAACTACCTGCGCGTCTACCTGGCGCAGATCCGGCGCAAGCTCGAGCCCGATCCCTCCCGTCCGCGCTACTTCCTGACCGAGCCGCGCATCGGGTACCGCTTCGAGTCGGGCGCGAGCGGGTAGGGTTGAGCCCGGCCCGCCGAACGGTTCGTCGAGCTCTCCGACAGGTCTGCACTACGCCTGACTTGGCAACCGAAAACGGGCATTTTGCAAGTAAAATAGGTGCCATCCGGGAAGGCTCCTATCGTTTCGAGGTCCGTCGGTCAGTTGCCCGAAAAATGGGGGCTCTCAGCCGGCAACGGGAGTAGCCCAGAAGTTCGTTTTGGAGAGGGAGAAGTGAGATGGCGACAGCCAAAGAGACACCGCTTGAGGCGACGGACAAAGAGCTGGAAAACGTCGTAGTCGACGCGGAAGCGAGTCTCGGCGTGCGCCGCTACTTCACCATCCCCGGACGCGATCCCTTCGACGAGATCGAGTGGGAGACGCGCGACGCCTTCATCCCGGGCAAGGAGGGCGCAGCCTTCGAGCAGAAGGGCGTCGAGTTCCCGCGCTTCTGGTCGCAGACCGCGACCAACATCGTCGCCCAGAAATACTTCCGCGGCAAGATGGGCGCGCCCGAGCGCGAGTGGAGCGTCAAGCAGATGATCGGGCGCGTCGTCGCGACGATCGGCGCCTGGGGCCGCAAGGGCGGCTACTTCTCGAGCGAAGAGGAGGCCGAGACCTTCGAGGCCGAGCTGAAGGCGAT
>PMXT01000014.1 GCA_003170995.1 Actinomycetota bacterium
CAGAGCGCCGACGTCTACGTCCCGCTGCAGCAATTGCAGACCCTCTCCGGCCAGAAGAATCAGATCAACGTCGTTCTCGTCCGCGCCAGCAAGAGCTCAGCCGTCGGAGCGGTTCAGAAGGAGATCGAGAAGACTTTCCAGAGTGCACAGGTTGCCAGCGCCAAGGATGAGGCCGACCAGATCTCGGGCTCGCTCGTCGATGCCTCCAACCTCGCCAAGAGCCTCGGCCTTGCTCTCTCGATCATCGTGATCGCCATGGCCTTCATGATGGCCGCACTGCTCACGCTCTCCTCGGTCGCCAAGCGTGTGCGCGAGATCGGAACGCTGCGCGCGCTGGGCTGGTCGAGAAGACTCGTGATCAGACAGATCGCCGGCGAATCCCTCGTGCAGGGTGTTGCCGGTGGAGTGATCGGCGTGGTGATAGGCATTGCCGGTGCCGCTTTGATCAACTCCTTCAACCTGTCTCTCTCGGCTTCATCGAAGGTCGGCAGCACTACGACCAATGGAGCGTTCCGAGGCATCGGCGACACCGCTCAGGCAGCGACCCAGACCGCAACGAGCCAGGTGGCCTTGCATGCGCCGCTCGCCGGATCGATCATCCTGATCGGATTTTCTCTCGCAGTACTAGGAGGTCTCCTTGCCGGAGCAACCGGGGCGCTACGCGCCGCGCAACTCCGTCCTGCCGATGCCCTGAGGCAGGTCGAGTAGATGCAAACCCCGCTCTACGAGTTGCGCGGCGCTACCCGGTTCTTCCAGTTGGGAGGCACGACAATCAAGGCGGTCGACGGAGTCGATCTCACCCTCGACGCCGAGGAGTTCGTCGCCATCGAGGGACCAAGCGGCTCGGGTAAGACCACGCTCTTGCAGCTCCTCGGTGCGCTCGATCGGCCCTCGAGCGGAGAGGTCCTGTTCGAGGGCCGCGACCTGAGCACGCTCGGCGACGGCGAGCTGGCCGAGCTGCGACTGCGCTCCTTCGGCTTCATCTTCCAGCAGTTCAACCTGCTCTCGACCCTCACTGCCGTCCAGAACGTGGAGGCCGGCCTTGCCCCTCTCCGTGTCTCGGCGGGAAAACTCCGAGAGCGATCGCTGGCGATGTTGTCAGAGGTCGGCCTCCGCGACCGCGCCTTCCACCTCCCGAGCCAGCTTTCCGGTGGCGAGCAGCAGCGCGTCGCAATCGCAAGGGCACTGACGGCGGAGCCGCGGGTGGTTCTGGCCGACGAGCCGACCGGGAATCTCGACTCCCGAAGCGGCACCGATATCATCGCCCTACTCACCGAGCTGGCCTCGAAGCACGGCTCAACGATCATCGTCTCGACCCACGATGCTGAACTCGCCGCCCGAGCCCCACGCCGCCTGATCATGCACGACGGGCGCCTCATCGGCGACGGCAAGAACGGTAAGGAAGCCGCGCCAGCAAAGAAGCGGGGCTAGTCGATTTCGCGGCGAGGGCGAGTCGTCAATTGAAACGAGCTCTTAGGACAGAGCGACCTCGACGCCCGCGCCAACCGTGCCCTTGAGTCGCGGCACGATCGGATGGATGCTCTCACGGGCGCAGAAGGCGATGTCCTCCTCAAGACCGGCGGCGACGATGTTGCGGGCACTCTGACTCACGCGTAGACCGTCGTCGGCGCTGGCGAAGGATTGCGCCAGTCTGATCGCCGCCATGGCCGAATCGGTGTGATCGCCGTCAAGCTGCTGAGCGATGCGGCCGGCGACATAGGCGTCGTCGAGGCAGAGCTCGCCGTGTGATCCGGCGCAGAGAATTTCCAGTTCGTCGGCCCCATCCGCGCGCACGACCTCGATCACAGCCTCGAGATTGAGCAGCGAGGCCACCAGCACGCGCTCGGCATGAGCGGCGGCAGTGACGAGCAGGCGCGTGCCGTTGGTGGTCGAAAGCACCAGCGTCGGAGCGGCCGGCTCGCCCACGTACTCGCGCGGCGAGTTGCCGAAGTCGAAGCCGGGGATCGGCACGCATTTGCGCTCACCACCAAGCACGGCCGGGCTCTGCTCGACGGCGAGCGCCCGTGCGTCCTCGACATCGGTGCAGCAGAGGACGCGCTGGTAGCCCGAGGCGAGCGCCTGAGTGATGGTCGAGGTAGCCCGCAAAACATCGATGGCGATCGCCAGCGGCGCGTCAACAGGCTCAAACGGAGTAAAAGACACGTGAATTCGCATGACGAGTAGGCTACCGAGAAGTCAGATATGGCGACGTGCTACCGACATCCAGATCGCGAGACGGGGCTCTCTTGCTCGGTCTGCGAGCGCCCGATCTGCACCGACTGTGCCACCTTCGCGCCGGTGGGAATCCGCTGCCCGGAGCACTCGGGTAAACCACAGGGCGTCGAGCGGGTAACGCGCTCGGTACGGCGAGCGCACTACGAAGGCAGCGGCGCACTGGTGACCAGAGCGCTGATCGCGATCAACATCGCCGTTTACTTGGCCACGGTGGCAACCGGAGGCGGCATCAACTCTGATCGTGGAACGATTTTCGAGCACGGCGTGCTGGCTGGCCCCTTGGTTGCGAACGGCGACTACTGGCGCCTTCTGACCTCGGCCTTCATGCACTTCGGCCCATTCCACTTGGGCATGAATATGCTCGTCCTCTGGTTCGTCGGCGTTCCGCTCGAGGAGCGAATGGGACGCGGCCGCTTTCTCCTGCTCTACCTCGCGGCCGGTCTGGCCGGAGCGGCCGGAGCAATTCTCGTTTCGCCCTGTGTTTTAACGGCCGGTGCCTCTGGCGCCATCTTCGGCCTCTTCGGCGCTGGCTTGGTTCTCGAGCGCCAGGGTGTATCCCTCTTCGGTAGCTGGCTCATCACTGTAGTGATAATCAACCTGGCCTTCACGTTCGGAGCCAGCGGTATTTCGATCGGAGGGCATATCGGTGGCCTCATCGGCGGAATCCTGGCCATGCTCGGCCTCTCACGCTTCGGTCGTACCCACGCTCTCTACGGACGTGCGGGCCTGTTCGGCTACCTGGTGCTACTCGGGGTAGGAGCGGGCAGTGTCGTTCTCGCGATCTGGGCCGCGAAACAAGGCTGCACGGCGGTTCTCTAGTCGGCGAGCTTCGACCGGCTCCATCTCGCTCTGAGCTCCACCGCCCAGGCGGCTGCGCGCAATCCGAACCAGAAGGGCGCAAACAGGCCGTAGAAGAGGATCAGCGAGATGAAGAGCAGAAACCACCACAGCGCCCAGCGCAGCGGCCCGATCCGCGGCGGAACACGCTCGCTCGCGCTCACGCCACCTTTCTGTGCCTCTCCTCCAGACTCCACGAACGCAGCCTAGCGCGACCCGGATCGAGTGGTCGCGCCTGACCGCCCGAGGCGAGTGGAAACCTGATCGAGCGCCTCCTTCGCCGTCTCTCGGACCTCGCTGTCGTGATCTAGTAGAGCGGCCCGGAGCGGTCTCACAGCACTCGTGTCGCCGATCTCTCCCAGCGCCTCCGCGGCCGTCGCGCGCACGATCTCGGGAACATGAAGGTTGTTGAGACAGGCGATGAGGGGGCCGACCGCGCGCTGGTCGCCGATCTCACCCAGCGCTCTTGCGGCCGCCGCTCGCATCGAGCGCGAGTCGTCCTCGAGTAGCACCGTGATGAGCGGCTTGACAACGCACCGGCCCATCTCCACCGCCTGGTCGATCAAATGCAGGGCGAGGTAGTAGCGGGCACCGTTCTCGTTACATCCCGGTCGCCAGCCCAGCCGCGCCAGAGAGCGCGCGGCCATCCGGCAGACATCGTATCGGCGGTCGCCTAGCGACTCGACAAGCGGCCCGAAGACACGAGCGTCGCCGATCTTGCCGAGCGACTCGGCGGCCTGGGCTCGCACACCGGAATCGAAGTCTGCTAGAAGCGCTAGAAGCGGCTCGACCTCCTGCGTGTCACGAAAACAGCCAAGAGCCCGCGCCGCCGACTCACGCACATAGGCGTCGCTGTCGTTCAAAGCCGATAGAAGGGATCCGATCGCCTGCCGATCGCCGAGTCGGCCAAGCGCTTCAGCCGCCTTGGCTCGAACGAGGCGATCGTCATCGGCGAGCTGCCGGACAAGCGGATCCTCGGCACGGATGTCTCCGAGGCGCCCGAGTGCTTCGGCGGCAGCCGCCCTCACGTGGCTGTTCGGGTCCTCGAATTCGGCCAGCAGGGACTCCTCGGCGCCGGCGTCCCCGAGTTGGCCAAGCGCCTCGGCCGCGGCGGTGCGTACGCGCCAATCGTGGTCGTGCAGCGCCACTGTGAGGGGAAGCTCCACGCCTATGTCACCGCTCTGGCCGAGCACGCGCGCGGCCTCCGCTCGTACCTCGGGCGCCCCATCGCCAAGCGCACCCAGGAGCAAGCCCGGCTCCCCGAGTCGAGCCAAAGCGTGCAAAGCCTCAACGCGTAGCTCGAGTTGCGACGCCGAGGCCAGCACCCGCGTCAAGCCACCAACGTCGCCGTTCTCCTCCAACTTCTTGACGTTTGGCCTTCCGAAACGCAACATGGACAGCTCTCCAAGCTCGCTTCGGGCGCAAAAGCCGAATAAGGCAGGTGACCTGCGCTCGAGAGTTCCCCGCCAATCTCAGTCTACGACCGTTCCAATCCTTCGACAAGACGATCCAGCGCGCGCGAACGGGTGATTTTTCGAGAAAATGTCTGCAAGCCCAGACGCCGGACGCAGTTAGCAACCAGCTAGCGCATCCGCATAGAAGCGCAGATATTGGTCAACGTGCTGGTTCCAGTATGAGCCGGAGTGTGAGCCCGGCCAGACGTGGAAGGTGATCTTCTGACCGTGCTGGCGCAGAACCCGGGCCAACTCGCTGTCGGCCGAGACGAACGGATCCTGGTTGCCGACGTCGATCCAGACACTCGTGGCGCCGAGAGGCCGAGTGCTAGAGGCTGACAACTCGATAACGTTGTTTCGCTCGAAGTCCTCGGCGTCGTCGAAGGCGCCTGCGGGTGTCTCGCCGCCCGTCCGCCACATCGCCGGCGAGTGACCACCGACCGCGCAGAAGCTCCCGGGACTCTGCAGCCCGAGCCGGAGCGCGCCAAAGCCGCCCATCGAGATACCGCCGATGGCGATGCGGTGGCGGTCGGCACCGGTCCGCTTCAACGCTGCCGGGATCGCCTCTTTCATCACGTAGCTGCCCCAACGGCCATCGGCGCGGTCGTGGTAGTAGCTGTGATCGCCACCGTTCACGAGCAGGAGGTCGGGCGCACGCGATCCGAGCCTGGCGAGCGCGTCGAACCAGTACTTGGTCAGGTAGCTACCGGGAGAGCCGTTTCTCCCATGCAGAAGGACAAGCAGCGGCCGTCCCACTCCTCCACCCTTGGGAGCGACGACGATCTCTTCCAGCGACTGTCCGACCAGAGAGCTCTCGAGGGTGAAGTGCGTCACCGTGGCTCCATGCTGGTCGGGCTCGAATATCCGGTAGAGGCGAAACAGCCCCCAGCCGGCGAGCGAGATCAGCACAACGACAACAGTCAAGCCGAGTAAGCGGCGGCCGAGCATCGCACGACCCTATAACCTGTTTGCCCCGAGCGCCTAGAGGAGCGAGCAGATGAGTGAAGCAGGAGAGATGAACGACGTCGTGACGATGGACAAGATCGTCTCACTCTGCCGCAGGCGCGGCTTCGTCTTTCCCTCCTCAGAGATCTACGGTGGACTGGGCTCCTCCTACGACTACGGCCACTACGGCGTGCTGGCCAAGAACAACGTCAAGGCACGCTGGCTGGAGGCGATGACGCAGGAGCGCGACGACATCGTGGCGCTCGACTCGACGATCATCCTCCATCCCCGCGTCTGGGAGGCCTCGGGGCACGTCCAGAGCTTCTCCGACCCGCTTGTCGATTGCCGCAACTGCAAGAAGCGCTTCCGAGCCGACGATCTCGAGCATTGCGAATGTGGCAAGAAGCCGAGCAAGCACCCCGGCGAGGGCCCGGACTGCGATTTGACCGAGCCGCGCCAGTTCAACCTGATGTTCGAGACCACGATCGGGCCGGTGCAGGAGTCGGGCTCCAAGGTCTTCCTGCGCCCCGAGACGGCGCAGGGCATCTTTATAAACTTCAAGAACGTGCTCCAGATCGCGCGGCGCAAGCCGCCTTTTGGCATCGCCCAGATCGGCAAGTCGTTCCGTAACGAGATCACGCCCGGCAACTTCCTCTTCCGCACACGCGAGTTCGAGCAGATGGAGATGGAGTTCTTCGTGCCGCCCGACGAGTCGGAGCAGTGGTACCGCTACTGGCTGGAGCAGCGGATGGACTGGTACCACCGCTACGGTCTGCGTGACAGCCACCTGCGCCTGCGCCAGCACAGCGAAGACGAGCTCTCCCACTACTCGAGCGGTACCGCGGACGTCGAGTACCTGTTCCCGATCGGCTGGTCGGAGCTGGAGGGGATCGCCAATCGCGGCGACTACGACCTCAGCCGTCACACCGAGTTCTCGGGCACCAAGCTGGAGTACGTCGGCCAGGACGGCGAGCGCTACGTCCCGCACGTGATCGAGCCCTCCGCCGGCGCCGATCGCTCGCTACTCGCCTTCCTCGCCGACGCCTATGACGAGGAGGAGGTGGCCGGCCGCGAGCGCACCGTGCTCAGGTTCCATCCGCAGATCGCCCCGGTCAAGGCGGCCGTCCTACCCTTGATCGGCAAGAACGAGGACATGGTCTCGAAGGCACGCTCGCTCTACGAGGAGTTGCGCCGCCGTTTCGTGGTCGAATTCGACGACTCGGGCGCGATCGGTCGCCGCTACCGGCGCCAGGACGAGATCGGCACTCCCTGGGCCGCCACGATCGACGACCAGACGCTCGAGGACGACACCGTCACCATCCGCGACCGCGACTCGCTGGCGCAGATCCGCATCGACATCTCAAAGGTCGGCACCTATATCGCCGAGGCGCTGGTGGCGCCCTGGAAGACGCCGAAGAGCGAGTAGAGACTCTCGGCTCGAGCTCGACCTGTTTGATGCCCGTCGTTTGGGCGGTTGACGGCACCGAGGTCCTCCGCCCTCCACCGAGCCACCCGCCCGCGGGGTCGTTCCAAAGTACCGTCCCGAAGAGCAGAGAAACGCGCGGCAACGTGCCGATTCTGCACCGATTGCGAGCGCCGGCACCGAGCCGAGCGTTGGATCATCTCGTTCGAGACGAGATCTAGCCTGGCTTCGAGCGCTCCATCACTTTGGCCGAAGGCGCGCCGAAGCCGAACTTCTCGTAGAGACTGTGAGCGTCGGCGGTGTGCAGAATCCAGCGCATCCGCGCGAAGGCACCCTCTTCGACGCTGAAGCGCACGAGCTGCTTGCCGAAGCCCCGGCCGCGGTACTCGGGTAAGACGTAGAGGTCGGCGAGATAGGCGATCGCGATTCCATCCGAGACAGCGCGCGCAAAGCCGATCTGGCGGCCCTCATGGTAGAGGCCGACGACGCGATTCGCCTCGCGCACGAGCCGCTCTTGGGTCTCGTACGGACGCCCCTTCGCCCAGTAGCTCTCCGTCGAAAGGAAGCGATGCACCTCGGCGGCGTCGATCCTCGCCAGGTCGTCGTCCAGCTCGAAGCCGTCTTCTAGCTCCTCTCTCACGCCGAAAGCGTCCGCAAACGGAAGCCGCCGTGCTCCTCGTACGAGGCGATGATCACGGCCAGACAGTCGCGCGCGGCCCGCTCGCTCAGCCCGATCGCCTCGGCTTCGGCGAGCGGACGGTGCAGCAATCCCTCGAGCCCGGCGAAGCCGTCGGCAGAGAGCGCCAGCGATCCCGCGGCGCAATTCCGGCAAACGATGCCACCGGCCCTAGCCGAGTATCCGGCGAAGGGCGGCCCGCCTCCGCACTCGGCGCAGCTGCCGAGGTGAGGCAGGTAGCCGGCCAGCCAGATCAGCTTGAGCTGGAAGGAGAGCGCCAAAGGATCGAGCCCTGGCTGAATAGGTGCGCGGCTCGCTATCCCATCGAGCAGGTCGAGGAAGCGGGTCAGCGCCTCGAAGGCGCGTGGGTTCGACTCCTGCTCACCAAACAGACGCAGCATTGCCTCGGCGCCGATCAGGCCCACTCCGAGCCGGTAGAACTCTTCGCGGGCGGCCCGGTGCGAGTGAAGCAACTCGACCCCGGTGATCGTGCCCAGCTCGCCCCTGCCTTCGTGCAGCATGATCTCGACGTGCGAGAGCGGTTCCAGCCGGGCACCGAAGCGCGACTTGGTCTTGCGGATCCCCTTCGCCACGGCGCCGATGCGGCCGCGCTCGAGGCTGTAGAGATGGAGCACGCGATCGGCCTCGCCCAGCCTGAACGAGCGCAGAACCACAGCTTCGGTCTTCAGCGCTCTTCCCACAAAATCAGTGTAGTACCGCACCCGGTACCAACGAACTGCGCCGAGCCTGTGGAGCGATCGACGCCCTCTCAGCACAAATGTCCCTTGACAGCGGGCGCCTTCTCTGAGCGGTGTCTGACACCAGTTGGGGACATGAGCTGGCGCCCGAGCGAGCTTCGCCCGATTGCCGACAAGCTCACAAGCGACCGCGCCGGTCTCAGCGTCGTTGGCAGCGCGGGCAGAACCAGGTGCCGCGGCCGGCGATTCGGGTCTTCGCTATCCGCGTTCCGCAGCGCTCGCAGGGCTCGCCCTCGCGCCCATAGACACGAAACTCGCTCTGCATCGAGCCGGCTTCGCCGTTCGGGAGGGCGTAGTCGCGCAGAGTCGCCCCCTGGCGAGCGATGCCGATTTCGAGCGCCTCGCGGATGCCGTCGTGCAGGCGGACAAGCGCCGGCTTACCGAGCGAGCCGGCCGGGCGGGCCGGATGCAGCTTGGCTCGCCAGAGCGTCTCGTCGACGTAGATGTTCCCCAGCCCGGCCAGCGTGCGCTGATCGAGCAAGGCCGCCTTGAGCGCAGTTCGGCGCCCGGCCAGACGCCCGCGCAGAAGCTCGGGGGTGAACTCCGGCGCCAGCGGTTCCGGGCCGACGCGAGCGGCCAGGTAGCTCTCCAGCTCGCCTGTTTCGAGCAGGCGCCAGGTTCCGAAGCGACGCACGTCGCGGTAGACGAGATCGCGACCGTCGTCGAGTTCGAGCCTGGCCCGCTCGTGCGCGATCGTTATGTCGCCTCCGAGCCGGTAACTGAAGGAGCCGGTCATGCGTAGGTGGACGGCAAGCGTCTTGTCGCTCTCGAAGCAGAACAGGAGGTACTTGCCACGACGATCGAGACTCGCGATCTCCTGGCGGGTAAGCGCGACCGCGAGCTCTCCAGGGGCGATCGGCCGTGTCAGCCGCGGATCGCCGATCTCGGCGTGGACGATCTTCCTGCCCAAGAGGACCGGCTCGAGCTCGCGGCGGATCGTCTCGACCTCGGGGAGCTCGGGCACTTATCAAGCCTGGTCACGGTCGGGCACGAGACTCACGGCTGCGCTCAGGTCGGCGTCACGAAGGGCTTGCCAGGAAGGCTGCGTCCGGGCGAGCGCCCGCCCAGCCAGGCGTTCACGGTCGCGCCGACGTCGGCGGGCTCGCCTTCGTGGATGCGACCGGCGGCGTTCGTGCCCTCGACGTAGGCGAGTAAAAGCTCGTACTCACGCGTGTGATCGCTACCCGGAGTGGTCGGATCGCAGCCGTGATCGGAGGTGAGCACGAGCAGGTCGCCCTCGCGCAGATGGGCGAGCAGGTCGGGTAGGCGGCTATCGAAGTCCTGCAGTGAACGGTGGAAGTTGACCGGATCGTTACGGTGCCCCCAGAGCAGATCCGTATCGACCAGGTTGGTGAAGACGAGGCCGTGCTCGAGCTGCTCGAGCAGGCGCTCGGTCTGAGCGATCCCCTCGGCGTTGGACCTGGTCGGGATCGACTCGTCGATATCGCAGCCGGCGAAAATGCCGCCGATCTTGCCGACGCCGTAGACCTTGGCGCCCGCTTCGTGCACCAGTGTGAGGTAGTTGGGACGGCGAGGCTCGAGCGCGAAGTCGCGGCGACCCGGCGTGCGCTCGAAGGCGCCAGGCTCGCCGCTGAAGGGACGCGCGATTACGCGCCCGACCTTGTGCTTGTCGGTCAGTAGCTCGCGTGCGAACGTGCAAGCCTCGTAGAGCTCATCCAGTGGGACGACGCTTTCGTGCGCGGCGAGCTGGAAGACCGAGTCAGACGACGTGTAGACGATCCACTTGCCCGTTTCGATCTGCACCTCGCCGAGCTCTTGGATGATCTCGGTGCCCGAGGCGACCTTGTTCCCGAGCACGCCGCGGGCGGTGCGGTGCATGAAGGGATCGATCACCTCGAAAGGGAAGCCGTGCGGGTAGGTCGGCAGCGGCTGCGGCGTGACGACGCCCATCAGCTCCCAGTGGCCGCTGGTCGAGTCCTTGCCCGCCGAACGAGGCGCCAGCCGGCCGGCGATCGCCGGCGCCCCCGGCTGGGAAGGACAGCCCTCCAGTGGAGCGACGTTGCCCAGCCCGAGCGCCTCGAGCATCGGCAGGTCGAGCCCGCCGACGACCCTGGCCACGTTGCCCAGCGTGTTCGCGTCCTCGTCGCCGTAGCGTGACGCATCGGGGAGCGCGCCTGCTCCCACCGCATCGAGCACGATCACACAGGCCCGCGCCATGTGAGTATTCTACGGAGCCGTGAGTACGGTACTCGGTTTTTTCGGTTTGATCATCTACATCGCCTGCGTGATCGCGCTCGCGGCGGGCATCACCTGGCTCGTGGTCAAGATCAGCCCGGCCACTGTGGGCAAGAAGCCCGACGCCAAGAGCCCATCCCAATAGGCTTACACATCTCTACCGGGATAGGTCCTAAGGGCGGCGAAAGCTAACTACTCTCGGCCTCGGCGCTGCGGGCGGCATCCACCAGCGCCAGCGTGACGTCCACCATGCGCACGAGGTCGTCGACGGCGATCTCCTCCTCGGGCGAGTGGATGTGCGCCATGCCGTTGGAGAGATTGACGCAGGGAAGGCCGCCGGCGTTGAAGATGTTGGCGTCGGCGCCGCCACCGGTGAGGCCGAGCTTGGGCTCGATGCCACAGCTCTCGAGCGCCTTGCGCGCCAGCACCACCGGCAGGTCGCCAGCCTTGAAGCGATATCCGCGGTAGATCTCGATCACCTTGGTCTCGGTTCGGCACTCGCTCTGCTCGGCCGCGAAGGCGATCGTCTCCAGCATCTCCTCGATCAGCTCGAGCTGCTTTTTCTCGTCGTGCGAGCGGATCTCGGCCTCGAGCTCGCATAGCCCGGGCACGATGTTTCGCGCCTGACCGCCGCGAACGACGCCCACATTCGCGGTCGTCTCCTCGTCGATCCGGCCCAGCCGGAAATCACCGACCGCCCGCGCGCAGGCCACGATCGCACTTCTCCCCTCCTCCGGTGCGATGCCCGAGTGGGCGGCACGACCGATGAAGGTCGCGTGCAGCTCGCGATGGTAGGGAGCCCCGAGGATGATCTCGCCGATCGGAGCCGCCTGGTCGTAGACGTAGCCCAGCTTGGCTTCGAGCGAGCCCAGATCGAGGAGCTTGGCGCCCTGCAGGCCGACCTCCTCCATGACCGTGAAGACGAGCTCGACTCCCGCGTGCGGGCGGTGCTCCTTGACGATGCGCCGCGCCGCTTCGAGCATCGCCGCCAGCGCCGACTTGTTGTCGGCACCGAGAATCGTCCCCGCCGAGTTGCGAACTATTCCGCCCTCGGCCAGAGGTTCGATCGAGCCCTGCGGCGGCACCGTGTCGAGGTGCGAGCAGAGCATGATCGGCACGCCGCCCGACTGCGCGCCGGGCAGCCGGCAGATGATATTGCCAGCCTCTCCCGGGATGAGTGGAGCGGAGCCGTCCTCGTGCGGATCGAGCCCCAGCCCACGCAGGTAAGCGAGCACGTAGTTGGCGGCCGCTCGCTCCTTGCCCGACGGGCTCGGAACTCGAGCCAGCTCACAGAAGAGCGTGACTACGCGACAGGGCATCGGCTGATTCTAGAACCTCGCTTCTACCGGCCGCTACGTGGTCTCGCCAGCGTCCATGGTGACGGCGGCGCGCGAGGTAGACGCGTTGCCGCGCGCAACCGCCCGCTCGAGCGCCGCGCCGACGAAATCGCGGTAGAGCGGTGCCGGGCGTGTCGGTCGCGACTTGAACTCCGGATGGAACTGGCTGGCCACGAACCAGGGATGGTCGGGGAGCTCGACGACCTCGACCAGGCGGCCATCCTGGTAGGTACCCGAGATCACGAGCCCCGCCTCGATCAGGCGCTCACGGTAGATGTTGTTGACCTCGTAACGATGCCTATGGCGCTCGTGAATGACCGGCTCGTCGTAGCTAGCG
>PMXT01000170.1 GCA_003170995.1 Actinomycetota bacterium
GTTTTTCCGCGAGCAGGTTCAGGGCCACCTGCTCTTCCTCGAGAAGCATCACGGCCCTCGCACCGCCCGAGCCGCTCGCCGCCTGCTCGCCGTCGCGCTGACTCTGAGAGGTCTCGTCTTTCCTGGAAAGCGCGGGCGTATGTACCGTGACGCGGCGCAGTGGCTGAGAGCCGGTTCGCTGGAGGAGTTGCTCGCGTGGCGACGCTGAGGAGGGTCGAGCTTTTCGGCTTGCCGGCGGCACTGCTCGCGCTCGTCGTGGCTCGGCTGCTTCCCGTCGGTCCGGTCACGCTCTATCTGAGGCTGATGGCGGCGACCGTGGTCTTCCTCTATCCGGGGTTTCTCGCCGCGATCGCACTCGGCCGCCGCAGCGTCTCGGCGACCCTGGCGATGAGCCTAGGGCTCCTGGCCGTTTGCATGGGCGTGATGTTTCTCGTGCGGGGCTCGTTCTCGCTCGCGCTCTGGCTGTATCTCGCCTGCGGACTGGTCGCACTCGTCGTCGTCTGGCGGCGGCGGGCGCCGGTGGCTGTCCGGGGCAGCGTCTGGGTGTTACTGGCGGGGACNNTACGCTGGGCATTCTGCTCTGGCACATCGCCGGTGTTCCTCACGGCGACGAGCTCTTCCATCTCGCGCGAATTCGTAAGCTCCTCGATCTCGGCAATCTCAGCCTCGGCACCGTCAACGAGTTTGCCGACGGGAGCCTGCACCCCGGATACGCCTTTCCGCTCTGGCACGGGTTGCTCGGGGGCATTGCCAGGATCGCCGGGGTCGATCCGACCGTAGTCGTGCTGCACGAGCCGAGCGCTCTGGCACCCGTGGCGCTGCTCGTTGCCTACGAGGCCGGCTGGGCGGTTTTCCGCTCGCTTCGGCTGGCGCTCGTGTCCGTGATCGCCCAAGTCGCGCTCGTGGTGGTTGCACCCGGCTTCGGGGGCGCGTATGCGTCACTGGCGCTTCCCGGGACGGTCGGCCGGCACCTGCTCGTACCGATGGTGATCGCTCTTTTCTTCCT
Organism: Actinomycetota bacterium; assembly: GCA_003170995.1. Lineage (GTDB taxonomy): Bacteria > Actinomycetota > Thermoleophilia > Gaiellales > Gaiellaceae > Fen-549. The sequence goes on from PMXT01000170.1 coordinate 1,007, forward strand.
CGAGCTCGATCGCACGACGCCGGCCGGGCTCGCCCTGGTGGCGCTCGCCTCGCTGGCGCTGGCGATCGTGCACGTGACCTACGTGATCTACGTGATCGTGCCGCTCGCGGCCTACGTTGTCGTGCGCCTTTTCGTCAACAGAAGCGATTTCGGCGAAGGAATGCGCGCGTTCACCGCGGTACTCGTACCGGCACTCGTCTTCATTGCCGTGATCACGCCGCTCGTCGGCAGCTCGGCCTCTTACGACCCGAGCACACACGAGGTGAACAAGACGCTCAAGCACTACGGCGTCCAGATCGCGACCTACGCGAACGGCCGCTACGCACTGGCGCCGGAGGTGCTCGCACGCTCGGGTGCCGTCGCCGTTGCGGCGCTGGTACTGACGGTGCTGGCCTTCATGGCGGCGAAGAAACGCTGGTCGGCGTTCGTGCTCGGGAGCTCTCTGGCCGTGCTCGGCCTGACGCTCATCCCGACACTGTTCATGCCCTTCTCCGATCTGGTCTCGATCTCTCAGGCACGCCGTCTGGCCGTCTTCTACCCCTACGCGTTTGCCTTTGCCGGCGGGCTGGGAATCCTCTCCGGGCTGTTGCGCCGCTATACGCTCGCGCTCGCGCTGGCGGCCGGGATCGCGCTCCAGATCATCTGGCCGGGAGATTTCGGGTACCACCTACATTCGGGAGGCGGCCCGGGCTGGCTCGTCTGGACGGTGCTGCTGGCGTCCTGCGCCGCGATCGTCTGCTTCTTCCTCAGCCCCGAGGCCAACTACGACGAGGGGGAGAGTTCGATTGTGGTCTTTGCGGCCGGCCTCTTCGTTCTCCCCCTCGTGGTGGCGGGGTTGTTTCACTGGACACCCGCGGTGAGCGTGGACAAGCCCGGGCTCACGCCCGGATTGACGAAAGCGATTCACGAGAAGGTGCCGGACCGGGCCATCGTTCTCGCCGATCCGACGACCAGTTACCGGATCCTCGCGGTCGCGCCCGTCTATGTGGTCACGGCACCGCCGGGGAACGTGGCCGATACGGGGCGGAACCGCCCCTACGAACGCCGGAGGAATGTCTGGGCCTTTCTCGCCACGGGCGATCTCGGCACCGTCGTCCGCTACAAGCCGGGCTGGATCGTTCTCACCAGCGCGGAACGTCTCAAGTTGGCAGCGAAGATGAAGCTGAAGCCCGTCTACCGTGACGACGCCTTCAGTCTCTACCGGATCCCTCCGGCCGCTGGCGCTTAGCCACGCCGGGCGCCGCGACGCGACCGCACCCGCGTCAACGATCGATCTCGAGCGCGTACGATCAAGTCCGTGACGGCGGCCATCTCCACCCGCATGAGCAGGCGAACCGACCTGCTGCTTCTGATCACACTTTTCGCGGCGACCTTCGAGAAGCTGCACTGGGAGGTCGGCGTCTCGGTCTCGCTCGCCGACCTGCTCGCGGGTGTCTATCTGATCAGCTTCGCCGTCGACTGTGCCGTCTCGCACAACCTGAAGGCGCCTCGCACCGCACTGGTGACACTCGCCTTCAGCGCCGCTTTCCTCGTCTGCTTCCTGGCCGGCTTCTTCAATATCGAGACC
>PMXT01000073.1 GCA_003170995.1 Actinomycetota bacterium
GCCGTTAAGGCCGTTGGCTCCGGCAGCGCCGGTAGCTCCGGTAGCTCCAGTCGCGCCAGCAGTGCCCACAGCGCCAGTCGCGCCGGTTGGGCCTTGCGGACCCTGTGGCCCGGTCTTACCTGTCGCGCTCTGGCCGGAAACGGACTTTGTTCCGTACTGATTCCACTTGAGCAGTCTCTCGCTGCGCTTGCAGCTGCGCACGGTCTTGAGAATACGAATCTTGCCGGTTTTCTTGTTCACGCAGGCGCGAATGACCTTCGTGACCGGGTGGAACTGACTCCACTTGAGCAGTCTCTCGCCACTTTTACAGTTGCTCGTGGCGCTGATGATGTGGACATTGCCGTTCTTGGCTACACAGGCATAAACCAAACCCGCATTCGGTTTGGTCTTCGCGCTCGCCGGCGCGGCCGAAAACGTGAACACCACAGCTGCGGTGAGCGCCGTTATCGGTAGTAGTCGAAAGCACTTTTTCATCTGGTCACCTAACGCCTTTGAGTAAGTAGTGAAGAACTCGCTCGTAACCCAGCAGGGAAAGCGCCGCAGCTCGCCTGGTGGATCATTCGCACCATACTCAAATCTGGGGTACCAAACATGCCCAGAAAGGGGATATTCGTCGAACGTTGCGATTACCCTGTTCGAACGTTTTCCAGGTATTACGGGCTCTTCTTTACGCGATTCACCGGTAGCCGACGGTGAACACGGCTCGGGTTTTCCATTCCGATCGCTCGAGGTGCATTAGCGCCTCGATTTAGGTCCAGATTGGCCGAGCTCGACCTCGGCTTTGCGTTGTCACGACGGATGAGCTTGACGAGCGCTTGACGACTCGCCGCGAACGGCAGTGGTAGCCGTCCGGAAGACCGGTCAGCCGTCGCCCCGTCCACCTGCCGGGCGACGCAGTTCGGAGTTCGGTCCCCACATTCGTACTAGGTGTGGCAGCGCTCCATCAAGGTCGATCGTGGCGATTGGCGCCTGGCCGCCGTTCTGGCATTCGCCGGACTGCTACAATCCGCGCCCGGCGGACGCCTCTGTGTCCGCTCGTTTTTCGTGTCATGAAGACCTACAGCGCAAAGCCAAGCGAGATCGAGCACGACTGGTATGTCGTTGACGCCGAGGGCCAAAACCTCGGTCGCCTTGCTGTGCGCATCGCCGACACGCTACGCGGTAAGAACAAGCCGATATTCACTCCGCACGTCGATACCGGCGACTTCGTCGTCGTTGTCAACGCCGAGAAGATTGCGGTCACCGGGAAAAAGCTCGATCAGAAGATCTATTACCGGCACTCGGGCTTCCCGGGCGGCCTGCGCGAGCGCACGCTACGCGAGCAGCTCGGGCGAAGGCCGACGGAGGTGTTGCGCAAGGCGGTCAAGGGGATGCTTCCGCGTAACCGCCTGGGCCGCGCTCAGATTCGCAAGCTCAAGATCTACGTGGGCGCCGAGCATCCGCACGGTGCACAGCAGCCGAAACAACTCAAACTCGAGGGCTAGGATCTAACTAGTGGCAGAGCAACCTCTCCAATACCGTGGAACTGGCAAGCGCAAGACTTCCGTGGCGCGCGTGATCCTCCGTCCCGGCGACGGCAAGACCTGGATCAACGGCCGTACGATCGAGGATTACTTCCCCCGTCCCACTCACCGGCAGACGGCCATGTCGCCGCTCGCCCTGGCCGGCGTCGAGGGGCGCTACGACCTGCGCGTGCGTGTTCGCGGCGGCGGCTCGAGTGGCCAGGCGGGCGCGCTCCGGCACGGCATCGCGCGCGCGCTGATTGAGGCCGATCCCGAGCTGCGTGTTCCGCTCAAGCGAGCCGGCTATTTGACCCGGGATGCTCGCATCGTCGAGCGCAAGAAAGCCGGCTTGCACAAGGCACGCAAGGCGCCGCAGTTCTCGAAGCGCTAGCAGCTCGGCGGCCGGGGCGCTCGAAAGCTCCTAGAATGCGCCTGCTTCGCGGGCTGCCGGCACTCGAGACCGCCCTCGTCGCGGGGTGAAAGGAGGTTTCGGTTTCGATGGCAGGTGATCCGCAGGTCGAGACAGCCACCGTAAGGCGCTACTTCGGCACCGATGGCGTGCGCGGGGTCGTCGGCGAGGATCTCACCGTCGAGCTGGTCGAGAAGCTCGCCAGGGCAGCGACCATTTGGTCGAACAGCGGCCGCGTTTTCGTCGGCCGCGATACGCGGGCATCGGGGGTCGAGCTAGAGGAGGCGTTCGCGCGCGGCGTCGTCGAAGCGGGCGGTGTAGCCGTGCTCGGCGGTGTACTACCGACGCCGGCCGTAGCTCTGCTCGCGCTCGATCTAGGCGTCGTTATCACGGCCTCGCACAATCCGCCCCAGTACAACGGCGTCAAGTTCTTCGATCATCACGGGCGCAAGCTTCCCGACGCGGTCGAGCTCGAGATCGAGGCGCTGATGGACGCCAAGACCTCTGGCGGAGGTGTGATCGATCGCGTGGAGGTGGCGACCGATAGCTATCTCGAGCACATCCTCGAGCGCTTCGGATCTGATCTTAGTGGGCTCAAGCTCGCGGTCGACTGCGCCAACGGCGCCTATTCGGGCATCGCACCCAAAGCCTTTTCGCGACTGGGTGCCGAGGTGATCGCAATCGCCGACGAACCGGACGGCGTCAACATCAACGACGGTTGTGGGGCGACCGATCTGTCGCTACTTTCGCGCACGGTCGTCGAGAACGAATGCGACTTTGGCGTCGCCTTCGACGGTGACGGCGATCGCATGCTGGCGGTAACCGGGGGCGGCGAGCCGGTTGACGGCGATCAGATTCTCGCCATCCTCACTTTGCACCTCGGAGTCGAGCTGGTGGCGGTTACCAAGATGACCAACCTCGGCTTCCACAAGCTCATGCGCGAGCATGGCATTCGCGTTCTCACCACCGATGTCGGTGATCGCTACGTGCTCGAAGCGCTCTGGCGCGAGCAGGGACTGCTTGGCGGCGAGCAGTCGGGCCACATCATCTATCTCAAGGATCACGTCACCGGCGACGGGTTGGCCGCGGCGCTACTACTCTGCTCGGCGCTTGGCGGGCGCACGCTGGCCGAGGCGGCGGCTGTCATGCCCCGCTACGCACAGGTCAAGCGCAACCTCCACATCGAGGGCGAGCTCCCAAGGAGCGCCATGGTGGAGGCCGAGCAGCTCAATGCCGAGCTCGACGGGCGCGCCCGGGTGCTCGTTCGTCCCTCCGGAACCGAGCCGGTCGTGCGTCTCCTGGCGGAGGCCGAAACGCCTATTGAGGCCGAGAATCTCTGTGGTAGGATCGAGCTGCTAGTTAGACGAGAGCTCGGCCAGTCGTCCTGACCGGGGCGGCCAAAGTGCCGAGCTTTTTGTTTTTCCGAGTTGTAAGTCGCAAGACTACGGTCGACCAGCACGAGACTTCACTCTGGGGATTGGGAAGCGCTGAAGGTGAGGGAGGAGCTCCAGGTGTGCGGGATCATCGGATACGTCGGGAACAGACCCTGTAAGCCGCTTCTTCTCCAGGCGCTGCAGCGCCTCGAATACCGCGGCTACGACTCGGCTGGGATTGTCCTGCGCGAAGAGGAAGGGCTCGACTACATCCGCGCGGTCGGCAATCTGCAGCACCTGATCGAGGCCGCCGGTAGCAACGGCTCGCAGTCCACGCATGGACTCGGTCATACGCGCTGGGCGACCCACGGCAAGGTCGTCGTCGAGAACGCTCATCCGCTGACCGGCTGCGACGCTCGCGAGATCGCCGTCGTTCTCAACGGCATCATCGAGAACTATCGCGAGTTGCGTGCCGCACTCCTCGAGGAGGGCCACCAGTTCACGACCGAGACCGACGCCGAGACGGTCGCGCATCTGATCGAGAGTCACTACGAAGGCGACCTCGTGGAAGCTGTCCGGCGCACCTACCGGCAGATCGAAGGCCACTTCGCCTTCGTCGTCATCCACCGCGACAATCCCGAGCTGATCGTCGGTACCCGGCGCCAGTGCCCGCTCGTCGTCGGCGTTGGCGAGGGTGAAGGCTTCATCGCCTCCAACACCGTCGCCTTCCTTTCCGAGACTCGCAACGTTCAGTTTCCCGACGATGGCGACATCGCCGCCGTCACCCCCGGCGGCGTCAGCTACTCGAGCGCGCTCGACGGGAGCCCCGCGGTCGAGCACGAGACGATCGCGATCGACTGGGACGAGGAACAGGCTGAAAAGGGCGGTTACGAGACCTTCATGCTGAAGGAAATCTACGAGCAGTCGACGGCCGTGCGGGAGACGATCGCCGAGCGCATCCGTTACGGCAAGCTAACCCTCGAGGGGCTCAATCTCTCCGACGACGAGCTGCGTAATCTACGCCGGATCGTCATCCTTGCCTGCGGTACGGCCTATCACGCCGGTGTGGCTGGTCGCTATGTGATCGAGGAGTGGGCGCGCGTACCGGTCGAGCACGACATCGCCAGCGAGTGGCGCTACCGAAACCCAGTGCTGGATAAAAACACGCTCGTGATCGGCATCTCGCAGTCGGGCGAGACGCGCGACACGCTCGACGCCATGGCGCTGGCACGACAGTGTGGTGCTCGCACGCTCGCGATCACCAACATGATGGGCGCTCAAATCACGCGCGAGGTCGACTCGGTGCTCTATACGCGTGCCGGCCTGGAGATGGGAGTGGCCGCCTCGAAGACGTTCACGGCTCAGGTTGCGCTCCTCTACCTGATCGCGCTCAAGCTGGCGCAAGTGCGCGAGACGCTGCCCGAGGAGGAGATCGAGGCTCTGATCGCCGAGGTTCAGCGGCTACCCGAGAAGATCGCTCAGTTCCTGCAGGACGCCGACGACGGAGTTCATCCGATCGAGCAAATCGCCGCGCGCCACTTCGACAAGCCCTTCTTCCTCTATCTTGGCCGCAACATCGGTTTGCCGATCTGCCTCGAGGGCGCGCTCAAGCTCAAGGAGATCTCCTACATCCCGACCGAGGCTTACTCGGCCGGCGAGATGAAGCACGGCCCGATTGCACTACTCGACTCCGAGACTCCGGTCGTCTGCGTCGCCACCGACTCGCACGTCTACGACAAGGTTGTCTCGAATATTCAGGAGACGCGAGCTCGCGGTGCTCAGGTGATCGCCATCGCTACCGACGGTAACGAGGACATCCAGCACCACGCCGACGATGTCATTTACGTCCCCAAGACGAACGAGTACCTGCAGGCGGTGCTGGCCGTACTACCACTGCAACTACTGGCCTACCGGATCGCTCGCCTGCGCGGCCTGAACGTCGACCAACCGCGGAACCTGGCGAAGACGGTCACGGTCGAGTAGGGGGTCCCGGTCGAGGATGATGGCCAACCAGTACCGGCCGCCTGGAGCCTGATCGATTGCGCGCTCTGGCTGCTCTGGCAGGGGCGGCGGTAATAGCCCTCACTCTGGTCGAGTTCTTCGTCGCTTTCCTGCTTCCGCGCCGCGTCAGGCACGAACCGCGCATCGCTCGCCTGATCCTCGTCGCCGGCTGGCGAATCTGGCGTTTCCTGGCCCGCCGTCTGCCGGCGCGATCCGGCGACACGATGCTCGGTTTCTACGGACCGCTGCTCCTGCTCTTTGCCATTGCTCTCTGGGCGTTGGCTCTGATCTTCGGCTTCGCTCTGCTGCATTGGTCCGGCGGATCGCACATCGTGCGCGGAGGAGGCGGCGGCTTCGACGACGATCTCTTCTTCAGCGCGGGAGGGTTTCTGAGCGCCTCGATGCAACTCTCGCCTTCGACTGCTTTCGCTCGCGTGCTCTTTCTGGGCGAGGCGGCCTGTGGCTTCGGCGTGCTCTTCGTCGCGATCGGCTACCTACCAGCGATCTATCAGGCGTATTCGCGGCGTGAGGTTACGGTCGCACAGTTGGCGCCTCGCGCCGGAACGCCGCCCTCGGCCGGCGCGCTCATCGCGCGGTCGGGCCAGCGCGGAGGCTGGCCTCATCTCGACCTCTATCTGGCTGAGTGGGAGGAGTGGGCGGCGGAGCTGATGGAGACCCATCTCTCCTATCCTGCGTTGGCCTACTTCCGCTCGCAGCACGTTGGCGAGAACTGGCTCGCCGCGTTGACGACCGTCCTCGACGCTTGTGCCTTTGCCCTCGCTGCGGCACCGGAAAAAACCGAGGTCGAAGCGGCCGAGGTCACCTTATCGATCGGCCGGCATGCCCTCGCCGACGTCTCGCACGTGCTGCGCGTTAAGCCCGGACGTTCCGATGCGCAACGTCTCAGCAGCTCGAATTTCGCGGCTCTCTGGGAACTCGCCGCCAGCGGTGGACTCGACCTAAGGGCGAAGGAAGAGGTTGAACCGCGACTGAGAGAGCTTCGCGCTCGGTACGAGCCGCTAGTTGCCGGTCTTGCGCGAGCTCTCGAGTTGACGTCACCCTCGTGGCTGCCGTCTGCAGGGTCCGAGGTAGACCGACGGTTGATGCGCTGACGTTTCGCCAGGCTAGGGAACGGAAACGGTGCTAGCGATGAGCGGAGTTGTGTTACCCGTGACAGTTGCAGTCAGAACGTCTGCCAGTGTTAGCCGAGGAGGAGTCAAATGACGGTGATCGAGGAACCAGAAGCCCGCATCGGGCTTCCGCGTCTCAACGAGCCGGCGCCTGAGTTCGACGCCGTGACGACTCACGGCGCGCTCAAGCTGGCCGATTTCGAAGGCAGCTGGCTGATTCTCTTCTCCCACCCGGCCGACTTCACGCCGGTGTGCACGACCGAGTTCATTGCTTTCGCTGAGATCTACCCAGAGCTCCAAAAGCGCGGTTGCGAGCTGATCGGCCTTTCGATCGACAGTCTCTACGCGCACATCGCCTGGGTCAGGAACATCGAAGAGAAAGCCGGCGTGAAGATCCCCTTCCCGGTCATTGCCGACCTCGATCGCAAGGTCGCGACCGCTTTTGGCATGGTCATGCCCGGCGAGAGCAAGACCGAGGCCAGCCGCTGCGTCTTCGTCATCGATCCGAAGGGCATCCTACGAGCGATGATCTACTACCCGCTCTCGACCGGCCGCAACATGGACGAGATGCTTCGTCTCATTGATGCGCTGCAAACCGCCGACGCGAACAACGTTGCGACTCCGGCCAACTGGCGCCCCGGAGACAAGGTGCTCGTGGGAGCCCCGAAAACGACCGAGCTCGCGGAAGAACGAGTCGCAGAGGGCCTTGAATGCGTCGACTGGTACCTGTGTAAAAAGTCGTTGTAGGGAGCGAGGATGCCTTGCGTTCAGCCAGACGGAACGCTCAGCACCACGGGCAGGTTGATGCTCTCGGCGGTGCAGACGAATTCCACCGTAGAAGATGTGGCTACGACCACGGGCATGGTGCTCTATCGCGTTCGCAGCGTGCTCCGGGAACTGATCGAGGCGGGGTTCGTCGTCGAGGCGAACGGGCGTTTCAGTCAGACCGAGCAGGGTGCGGCGAAGGCGAGCAAGCCCGGCTGATAGCGGAAGAGATTCGAGTCGACGGGTGCCGGCATTGCGCCAGACTCCCCGACTCGGCGCTCTCCGTCGCTCTCGATATGCCGAGGAGTGGCGCCGGGAGCCGGAGAAATAGCGACCGTGGCAGCGGTCAGCCCACTTTCGCCGATCGCGCGTGACCAATAGACTCGCTTACGTGGCCGCGATCCTGATTGACATCGACGGCGTTCTCAGCGTCTCGAGCGAGCCGATTGCGGGAGCCACCGGTGCCATTCGGCGTCTGCGCGAGGCCGGCCACAGGCTGCGTTTTCTCACTAACAACACCACCTGCCCGCGCGCTCGCCTGGCCGAGTTGCTGCGCTCGAATGGATTCGACGTCGACGAGGAGGAGCTGCAGACGGCTCCGAGGGCCGCCGCTCGGGCGCTCGCCGGCCGCCGCGTGCTGGCCCTGACGATGTCGGCGATCGTCGAGGATCTGAAGGGAATCGAGCTGGTCGGTGAGAGCGCCGATGCCGTGCTCCTAGGTGGCGCGGATGAGACCGAAGAGACGGGACGCGTCTTCTCCTACATGAACCTGGCTCGCGCCTTCGCCGAGCTCGAGGCCGGCGCCGAGCTTTACTGCTTGCACAAGAACCGCTGGTGGCAGACCAAGCACGGGCCGCTGCTCGACGCGGGCGCTTTCGTGGCCGGGCTCGAGTACGCCGCCGGGACACACGCCACCACGCTCGGCAAGCCGAGCTCCGCCTTCTTCGCCGCCGCGCTCGAGGCGCTCGACTCCGATCCCGGGCAGGCCTGGATGGTCGGCGACGACATCGAGTCGGACATCCGCGGCGCCCAGCTGCACGGTATCCCCACCGTGCTCTTGCGCACCGGTAAGTTCCGGCCCGACACGTTCGATCGCTCCGGCGTTCGCCCGACCGTGCTTCTCTCATCGATAGCGGACCTCCCCGAATGGCTGGCGACGCAGCGCTGAGGCTGGGCCTCGATCTGATCGAGATCGAGCGGATTCGCTCTGCGCTCGAGCGCCCTCGTTTCCGCGAGCGCTGCTTCACCGAGGCCGAGCGC
>PMXT01000139.1:0-17908 GCA_003170995.1 Actinomycetota bacterium
GAGTAGTACTCGATTCCCTGGCGGTGCTTGCGCTTGCGCCTGAGCCCGGCTGTATCGATCAGCAGGAAGGTCGTCTCGCCGCGCGTGAGCTGGGTGTCGATGGCGTCTCGCGTCGTGCCCGGGCGATCCGAGACGATCACCCGCTCGTGGCCGAGGATGGCGTTCAGGAGTGAGGATTTGCCCACGTTCGGGCGGCCGAGGATCGCCACTTTGATCGCCTCCTCGCCGGCGATCGGCGCTGTCTCGCCTGGCAACAACTCGACTATCCGGTCGAGCAGATCGCCCGAGCCGAGACCGTGCAGAGCCGAGATCGAGAGCGGCTCGCCCAGGCCGAGGCGATGGAAGTCGAGTGCGCCCAGCTCCTGCGAGGGATCGTCGATCTTGTTGGCGGCCAGGAGCACCGGCTTGCGAGCGCTGCGCAGGATCTCCCCCACCTCCTCGTCGCCGGCAGTGACACCGAGCCTGGAGTCGACGAGGAAGACGACGACATCTGCTTCCGCGATCGCGGCTCGCGCCTGATCCGCGATCGCACGAGTTAACGGCGAGGGATCGCCGAGGTCGACCCCGCCGGTATCGATCAGCAGGAAGCTCACGCCGTTCCAGTCGCAGAGAAGCTCCTTGCGGTCGCGCGTGACGCCCGAGGTCTCGTGCACGACGGCGGCACGGCTGCTCGTCAGCCGGTTGACCAGAGTGGACTTGCCGACGTTGGGGAAGCCGACGATCGCCACCCTGCCGGCGAGTCGTCCGCCCTCGCGCTCCTCCGACTGCTCGATATCGATTTTCCGTGCCATCAGCTGCTCCGAAGCTTTCAACCGGGCCGCGGTACGGTCAGCCCGCGCGGTCGACCCTGAGCCTGAACCTCGCCCAGCCAGGTCCAGAGACGGTAGATCTCGCGCTCGATCTCGACCGTCGCCTCGCGGTAGCCCTTACTGTTGGCGGGAAGCCCGCTGAAGTCCATCGGGTATCCCCAGGCCAGAGTGACCGGATGGAAGTTCCAGAGCTTCCACGACTCGCTACCGCGTACGGCCGCCGGAAACACCGGCACGTTTTCTTGCAGCGCAACCATTGCCGCTCCCGGCATCGCCTTGCCGGGAACACCCGTCTTCTGCCTCGTTCCCTCGATGAAGATCCCGAGCATCTCGCCGGCGCGGGCGATCTCGCGCATCTTGCGCACGGCCTCGCGGTCGGATGCGCCGCGGCGTACGGGGACGGTGCCGAAGAAACGGAGCAGCTGCGCCAGGCCAGGCGCACTCGTGACCTCGGTCTTTGCCAGGAAGTAGCAGCGGCGCGGGCAGATGCCGCCGAAGGCAAGTGGGTCGATGAAAGAGAAGTGGTTCGCGGCGAATACCACTCCGCCCTCCAGGGGAATGTTCTCGATCCCGTAGTAGCGTACGCGCCCGAAACCGCGCGCGAGGTTGCCGATCGTCGCCTGCCCGATCCGCAAGTGGCGAGGGGTGTAGCCGTACAGGTAGTCGGTCTTCTTCACAAATGTAGCCTCCCGCTCGGAATGCGCTTCTCGGCCACGAGCGCCTCAACTAGCTCGACCACCTGTTCGACCGTCAGCCGGGTGGTGTCGACCAACACGGCGTCGGGCGCCCGCTGCATCTGGGGCGCATCGCTCTCGTCGCGCCGGCGCAGATCCGCGGTCAGTGCCTCGGCTTCGATACCGGGCCGCTCGACCATCCGGCGGCCGGCGCGAACCGCCTCGTCGGCGACCAGATACACCTTGACTTCGGCATTGGGAACGACGACGCTGCCGATGTCGCGGCCCTCGATCACCGAGTCGCCGAGGGCGGCCAGCTCACGCTGGCGCTCGCGCATCAACAGGCGCACCTCGGGCTGGCGCGCGACGGGCGAGACGACACGGTCGACCTCCGGCCGGCGAATCGCCTCAGTCACGTCGGTGGCCGCTATCTGCGTTCGCCCCTCGGCGTCGAAGTCGATCGGATTGGCGCGTCCGAGCGCCGCCAGTGCCGGTCCATCTTCGGGATCGACTCCGCGCTCGCCGGCGAGCCAGGCCAGCGCTCGGTACATGGCGCCGGTGTCTAGGTAGCTGAAGCCGAGCTTCGCCGCCAGCGCTCGTGCCACGGTGCTCTTACCGGCTCCGGCCGGCCCGTCGATCGCAACGATCACAGTTGCCGTCTCAACTTTCCTCCGGGACGAAGTCGCGCCGGGCTATCTCGTTCAAGAGCTCGAAGAAGTCGGGGAAGCTTACTGCCACGCAGCCGGGATCATCGATCTCCACGCCTTCGCGGGAAAGAACTCCGGCGATCCCGCCCAGCATGGCGATGCGATGGTCGCCGTGGCTCTCGACCAACCCTCCCCGGAAACGCGTCGGAACGCCGCGTACCGAAAAGCCGTCGGGCTCCGCGGTGATATGAGCGCCGAGCCCACGCAAAGCCTCGGTCGTCGTCTCGATGCGGTCGGACTCCTTCGCCCGCAGCTCCTCGGCGCCGCGTACGCGACTGACGCCGTGCGCCATCGACGCGGCGAGCGCGAACAGAGGCAATTCGTCGACCACATTCGGCACCTCGTGCGACTCGATCGTCGTCGCCGTCAGCTCGGCCGAGCGGATGCCGAGATCGCCGACCGGTTCACCGCCCGAGGAGCGGCGGTTGAAGACGGTGGTGCGCGCGCCCATCCTTTCGAGCACGCCGAGAAAGCCGATCCGAGTCGGGTTCAGGTTGACGTCGTGGAGCCGGAGCTCGGAGCCGACGAGAAGTGTCGCGCCGACGAGGAAGGGCGCAGCCGACGAGAAATCGCCGGAGATCTCGACCTGAAGCGGCGGGATGCGCTCGACCGGCCAGACGCTGATCCCGCTGCCCTCGCGGCGAACGCGCACGCCCAACGACTGCAGCATCCTCTCGGTGTGATCGCGCGTTGGCGCGGGCTCGACCACGGTGGTTGGGCCACCTTGGGCGAAGAGCCCGGCGAGCAAGATCGCCGACTTCACCTGCGCGCTCGCCACCGGCAAGACATAAGTGATCGGCTCGAGCGGGCCGCCCGAGATCGTTACCGGCGCCGAGCCGTTCGTCGTCTCGACCTCGGCGCCCATCTGCCTGAGAGGTATGGCAACGCGCTCGTGTGGTCGGCTCGAAATTTGTTCGTCGCCGGTCAGAACGAAGCGGCCTTCCTGGCCGGCGAGCACACCGGCGAGGAGCCTGAGTAGGGTGCCGGCGTTACGACAGTCGATGGGATGGCCGGGCGAGCGCAGCCCCCGCAGACCGACCCCTTCGATCCTGATCGTTCCCGGGCTGGGCTCACTTACGCCGGCACCGAGCTCGCGCACGGCATCAAGCGCCGCGTCGGTATCGGCGGCGTGCCCGAAGCCGCGGATCTCGCTGACTCCGTCGGCGATCGCAGCCAAGAGCGCGGCGCGCTGGCAGAGCCCCTTCACTCCCGGAACGGCGATATCGCCGAGCAGCGCTGCGGCTGGCTCTACCCGCCTGATGGCGCTCCTATCCAAAGCGAAGCACTCCGCCGCGTAGCCGCGCTCGGCGGCACGATACTGCGTCCTCAGTCACGCCCGTAGCGCTGCTACGGACGCTCCCTGTGTCCTTGTCTCGCACTCGCTGATCGCACCCGGTCGAGGGGTGTTCGCTTTGATAGAAGCTCACGCGTCCTCCTCGAGGATGTCCGAGACGACGACACTGTAGCCCTGGGTCTCGAGCAGCTCGGCGGCCCGGTGGGCCTCGTCGTCGCCGGCGATCACGATCGAGAGCGAGCCGCCGCGATCGGGCGAGACGTGCTGCATCTCTAGATCTTCGATGTTGATCCGCTCGGCACCGAGCACCTGGGTGATACCGGCCAGTACTCCGGGCTGGTCGGCGACGTGTACGCGTAGGCGGAAAAGGCCACCCACACTCGGATAGACCTCGGCCAGCAGGTGGCGGCGATGCAGACCAGCCTCAGCGATCCAGCGGCCGACAAAGCCGGTATCGCCGGCGGCGAGCGCTGTCTCCAGCTGCTCGATCAGGCGCCGGTGCTCGGCCAGTGCCTCGCGCAGCGGTTCCGCGTTCTCGAGGAAGATGTCGACCCAGATGCGCGGGTTGGCGCCGGCTACGCGAGTCATGTCACGAAGCGAGCCGCCGGCGCTGGCAAGTGGCTCGTGACCCTCCACCCGCGTCGATCCGGCCTGGTTGACCAGCAGATTGGAGAGCGCATGGGGAAGGTGGCTGGTGAGCGCCACCAGGCGATCGTGGGCGGCGGCGTCGATGGCTACCGGATGGGCGCCAAGCGAGGCCACGAAACCGTGCAGGAGTCGGTAGCAGTCCGGGTCGGTGCCGGCGTGCGGGGTCAGAAACCAGGTTGCGCTTTCGAAGAGATCTGCGCTTGCATACCCCGGCCCGCTCGTTTCCGAGCCGCAGACGGGGTGCCCACCGATGAAGCGTTTGTCGTCGGCGGTGGCCGCGCAAACAGCGCTTTTGGTGGAGCCGACGTCGGTCACCGTGCAGGTCTCGTCCACCAGCCCCAGCACTTCTCGTGCACGCCCCGACAGATCGGCCACCGGCGCCGCGATGACGACCAGCTCGGCAGTCCCGACCGCCTCGGCCGGCGTGTCAGCGGCCAGATCGACGGCGCCACGTTCGTGCGCAACGCGAAGCGCCGCAGGATCGGGATCGAAGCCCGAGACCAGCTCGACACCAGCCCGCTTGGCCGCGAGCCCGACCGAGGCCCCGATCAAGCCCGTGCCGACGATTGCCAGCCGCGAGAGTCTGGCCGCGCTCTGACCTTCCTGTCCTGCCGCCGATACACCCATTTCCAGCAAGTCTAGTGGGGAAACGGGGTCCTTCTCCGGCAGCTCGAGATTCTCAGGAGCTCGTTTCAATTGACGACCCGCCGACCGGGTGCGATCGGTGGATGCGATGCTAGGACGCAGGGAGCGTTTGTAGCAGCGCTACAGGCGCGACCAGGGCCTATCCCGTTAGAGATACGCGGTTGAAGTAGTTGAGCCGTGGATGCCAGGGGCCGAACTGGCCGTGAAGGCGCACTGGTAGTGCGGTAAACGGTCCGGGCGGTCACTGGCGCCGCGGGGCGACCGCTTCGGGCGTGTAGGTCTGGCGAGATAGGCCCCAAGGACAACGCAGCGCGCCGCTGAGCGCGGCCAGACGGTGGAGTGCTTCATTTGAACCGTGCTCTAGGAGATAATCCTCGCCGATGAGAATCTTTTCGGGCATTCAACCCACCGGGGCCAAGCACCTCGGGAATTTCTCGGGCGGCTTTCGCCAGTACGCCGCCACCCAGGAGCAGGGCGACGCCTTCTTCTGCATCGTCGACCTGCATTCGGTCACTGTTCCCCACGATCCCGAGGATCTGAGAGCCCGCACCCTCGATCTGGCGGCGCTGATGTTCGCCACCGGGCTCGACGCCGAGCGCTCGACCGTCTTCGTACAGAGCCACGTGACCGCGCACGCCGAGTCGGCCTGGCTACTCGGCTGCGTGGCGACAATCGGAGAGCTCCGGCGCATGACCCAGTTCAAGGACAAGGCCGGAAAGCGCGAGTCTGTCTCGGTCGGCCTGTTCACCTACCCGGTGCTGATGGCCGGCGACATCCTCCTTTACCAGACCGACATCGTTCCGATCGGCGACGATCAGCGCCAGCACCTCGAGCTTTCGCGCGATATCGCCGAGCGCTTCAACTCGCGCTTCGGCGAGACCTTCACGGTGCCACGCGGCGTCTACCCTGAGGCCGGCGCGCGGATCATGGATCTGCAGCAGCCAGGTAACAAGATGTCCACGACCGGTGGCAACCCACAGGGAACGATCTACCTGCTCGACCCGCCCGAGGCCGTGCGGAAGAAGGTCAAGACGGCGGTCACCGACTCCGGCCGCGAGATCATTCACGACCCAAACGAGAAGGCCGGCATCTCGAATCTGATCGAGATCATGACCGTGGCGACCGGCGAGTCGATCGCGGAGGTCGAGAAGCGTTTCGAGAGTTCCGGCTACGGGCAGTTCAAGTCCGACGTGAGCGATGCTGTCGTGGCCCTGCTGGAGCCGATCCAGGCGCGCTTCCGCGAGATTCGCGACGACCCTGCCGAGCTCGAGCGGATGCTGGCAATCGGCGCCGCCAAGGCGAGAGAGGCTTCGGCACCGACGCTGGAGAAGATGTACGAGCGAATGGGCTTCACCCGACCAAAGGGAGTGTGACGAGATGCTGATCTCAACAATGAACGATGTCCCCGGCTACGAGGTCACTGAGGTGATCGGAGAGGTCTTCGGGCTGACGGTGCGCTCGCGCAACGTCGGCGCGCAGATCGGCGCCGGCCTCAAGTCGATCCTCGGCGGTGAGCTGAAGGGAATGACCAAGCAGCTGATCGCGAGTCGCGAAGAAGCTATCGCCCGGTTGACCGAGGAGGCCGAGGCGAGGGGCGCGAACTGCGTTCTCGCCATGCGTTTCGATGTGTCCGACCTCGGTGGGAACACCATGGCGAGCGAGATCTGCGCTTACGGCACGGCCGTAAAGACCAACAAGGTCTAGGCGCGACGGAGATAGTTACTAGGAAGGCGCCCGCGACGAGCGGGCGCCTTCCTTTCTCACGGCCTTTTTGCTCGAGTGGAGAACCCGACCGCCGGATCCAATTGCGGGCGCGGCGCTGGTTTGGCACGAAACCAGCACATTCCGTGCGCTTTGTCTCGCTACTGTTTCATGACCCCGCGGGCGGGTGGCTTGGTGGTGGGCGGAGGAATGTGTTGCCCTAGCGCTCAGCCCTCCGAACGCCCGGACAGCCGACGCAGCTCCTCCACCTCTCCCACCGAGAGCGCCCGCCACTTCCCGGGCTCGAGTCCGCTCAGGTCGAGCCCGGCGTAACGGCTGCGGTGCAACCGCGTGACCGGACAGCCAACCGCCCCGCACATCAGCTTGACCTGGTGCTTGCGACCCTCGTGGATGGAGAGCTCGATCAGCTTCGGCCCCAGCCGGCACGCCTTGGCCGGCGCCGTGCGCCCGTCCTCGAGCTCGATCCCCTCGGCCAGCTTCCGCATTGCCTCGTCCGTCGGCTCGCGCTCCAGCTCCGCCTCATAGACCTTCTCGACCTCGTAGCGCGGATGAGCCAGCCGGTGCGCCAGTTGGCCGTCGTTGGTGAGCAGAAGTGCGCCTGTCGTGTCGGCGTCGAGCCTTCCCACCGGCACCACGCGCGGCTCGCCGGGCACCAGCTCGACCACCGTGCGCCTTCCCTGTGGGTCGCTCGCCGTCGTCACCACACCCGCTGGCTTGAAGAGGAGCAGGTGAGCGAGCTTCTGCTTGGCGACGGGCTTCCCATCCACTTCAACGCGGTCGCGCGCGGCGACAAAGGTGTTCAGCTGCCCGGGCTGACCGTTGACGAGCACGCGCCCAGCCTTGATCAGCTCATCGGCGCCTCGCCGCGAGGCGACACCGGCACGGGCGAGATAGGCATTCAAGCGCACGGATGGAAGTATTGACCGCGGTGGCAATTGGAGTCGAGTCGCAGCCTCAGGCCACCTTACCTCGCAGCTGGAGCCACGCGGGTTCGAACCCGGCACCTATCGGATTCTCGGGGCGGCGTTGAGCGTGCTTCGCCGGAGGGGACAGTGCTTCTAGTGCGGCCCCGTAGAGCGGGGAGGCCGGGCTCCCCGGCCTGTACGGAGCCGCCGGCCGAGGACGCGAGACGGAGCGTAGGCTTCTGCCGGGCCCCGGCTAGGTGCACACACTGAGCGCAATCGTTACGAGCTCCCTGGGGTCGAACGGCTTCGCCAACAAGGCGAGTGCGCCGAGCCCGCGAGCACGAGCTTCGCGAGTCGTGTCGTGACAACCAGTCATGAAGACGATCGGAATCTCGCGGGTCTTGGCGTCGCATCTGAGAGCTTCGGCGAGCTCGAAACCGTCGCGCCGGGGCATATTCACGTCCGTCACGATGAGATCGGGGCATTCCGAACGCGCCAGCTCGAGTCCCTCGCTCCCGTCCGACGCCTCGATCACCGAGAACCCCTCCGCCTCCAGGTTGATCGCGCAGATCATCCGAATCGCGGCTTCGTCGTCGACAACGAGAACGCGCCGAACTGACCCATTGCCGGCAGCACTACCATCGCCGTCGTCGGACAGAGCTTGTGAGCTTGGGCCTACCTCGATCAGGGCAGCACGGCCGTTCTTCGCCAGTACGCGCTGGCCGTCCTCGTGGCCCAGCGCAACGAGAAAGCGCTCGGGATGCATGCGAACCGCCTCGTACGCGGCAAAGTTAACCGCCAAGGATTCGCTGCACTCCTCCCTGCCGCACTCGCAGACCACCAGCGTCACGCCTCGGCGAGCCGCGTCGGTGGAATCTGTTAGGTCATCGTTGAAAGCGCGGAGAAATGCTCTACGCGTCGCGTGCTCACCGCGCATGACTGGCCGGCGCCTCAGGCGATTGCTTGCTGCTGGGGACTGCGCAGCTGCCGATTCCGCGAACGAGGTGGAGGGGCTGCCCACATCGATCTCCTCTCAAGTCGGGACGAAACCATCACCGACCAGCATGCTCAGGCCAGTAGTACTCTCGACCCGCTCTTCTGAGGGTAGATCTCCCGGAGCCACTCTTCTCGAGCTCCAGCTGCGGTAACGCAATCGCCTACGATTTGGACGACGCGCCTCAGTATAGCTCCGGTTTTCTGCGAAAAACAAGCGGCGGCGCGCCGAGCAATTGGGCGCACAGCACGATTCGATGCCGCTACAATGGGAGTAGAAACGTACTGCTCCCACTAGGTCGAGAGCTATGTCACACGACAATCAGGAAAGACATCTCAAGTCTTTGGCTGAGAGCGAATACCCACACCTCCGCGTCCTAATCGCCAACGAAAGACGCGATCGGCTTGAGCTGCTCGCTCAGGTCGTAGCCGGGCTCGGGCACGAGGTGATTGCGCGCGAGATCCACGTCAGAGAGGTCGGAGCGGTCACGGCCAGAGAGAAGCCGGACGTCGCGCTCGTTGGGCTCGGGCTGCATTCCGAGCACGCGCTCGAGCTGATCTCGGAGATCGTTCGCGAGGCCTCCTGCCCGGTGATCGCCCTCCTATCGGCCAAGAATCCTTCCTACATCCACGAGGCGGCTAAGCGCGGCGTCTTCGCCTACATCGTCGAAAGCACGCCGGACGAGTTGCAGAGCGCAATCGACATCACGCTCCAGCGCTTCGCGGAGTACCAGAACCTGCAGGGCGCCTTCGGACGCCGGGCCGTGATCGAGCAGGCGAAGGGCATCTTGATGGCTCGCCGCGGAGTCAACGCAGACAAGGCTTTCGAGCTGATGCGAGACTCGTCGCGACATAACGGCCACAAAGTGAGCGATGTGGCGGAGGCAATCGTCCAGAGCCACACCCTCTTGCCACCGCCGGCGCCTCAGATACCGTCAGCCGTCGGGGATTTACTCACCTGACCGGCGTAAGCTCTCCGCCCCGCGAAAGCCCGCAGACTTTGGAGAGATGCCGAGCCGAGCTACCCGGCTCGGGTACTGTTCGCTGGAAATGGCGGTACCACTGCTTCGACTCCACTACCTGGGGCACTCCTCTTTCGTTCTTCGTTTCGCAAATGGCGTCTCGGTTCTCACCGACTACGGCAAGTCGAACTCCTTCGGACTCGATAGCCCGATTTGCGACCTCGGCGATCTGAAACCCGACGTTGTCCTCTATTCGCACCACGACGACGATCACGACCGCGGCGACGAGTTCCCCGGTGCCACGATTCTCGATGGGTCGCACCTATTCGAGGAGGTCGGTATCGACGGAATCGTCTTCGAGCCGATCAAAACGACCGAGCACTCCCGTGGCGACAACACCAGCTTCATGATCAGCCTCGAGGGACTGGCAATCCTCTTTGCAGGCGACTGCCAGGGCGACATCGACACGATCGCCCAGCCCGCAGAAAGAGAGCGGATTGAGGCGCTCTTCGCCAGGCGAATCGACCTCCTGCTCGTGCCGATCGACTGGGCACATCCAATCGCGGCCAACGCCGCTGCCTTCGTCGGACTCCTTCGGCCTCGCACTGTGGTACCGATGCACTACTGGAGCTCACAGGCGAAGGCCGGCTTCCTCGCGCTGCTGGAAGAGGAGAACGGCCGGGGAGAGAAGCGCTTCCTAATCGAGGAGCTCGAGCAGCCGAATTATGCGATCGACAGCGTCGGCGCTCGCGGCGCCGCGGTGAGCGTGATCAGCCTCGAGCCGGCGCCCTGGCAGGCGGTCGTATCGTGAACCCGCTTCGCGGCACAGAAATAGCGCCTCGGAACGGATGGCGAACGTGCTGATCGCGCCGCGAGTCGAAGTGCTAGATCTGCAGATGGATGTGTTCGGGACGCCGACCTCGGTGCACCCGACACTCGTCTGGGACGAGAAGGATGCGGTCCTGATCGACGCGGGCTTTCCCGGTCAACTCGAGCCGCTGCGCGAAGCAATCGGACAAGCCGGAGTCTCCCTCGACCGGCTGACGAGATTGATCATCACCCACCAGGACATCGATCACATCGGCGGCATCGCCGCTCTTCTCGCTTTGAACGACCGGATCGAGGTGCTGGCGCACGAGCAAGATAGGCCCTACATCGTTGGCGAGAAACAGCTCATCAAGCTCAGCCCGGAGCGAATGGCGCAGTTCTCCGAGCGCCTGTCTTCTCTGCCCGAGGAACGGCGTAAGGCCGTGCTCGACTCCTTCACGAATATCAGAGCGAGAGTCGATCGAACTCTGGCAGACGGCGAGAGGCTTCCCTTCTGCGACGGCATCATCGTCATCCACACGCCCGGGCACACTCCGGGGCACATCTCGCTCTACCTCGAGCAGAGCAAGGTGCTCGTGACTGGAGATGCGCTGAATGTTTCGGACGGCCAACTCGTCGGCCCGAGAGCACCGATGACCCCCGACATGGATCAGGCCACCAGCTCGCTGAAGAAGCTCGCTCGATACGAGATCGAGACCGTCGTCTGCTATCACGGCGGTCGCTACACAGGCGACGTGAACGCCCGCATCGCAGAGATCGCCGCCGAGCCTACGCTCAGCGCCTAGCTGAGTTCAGGCACCGCGTTGCTCGGCCACCACGTGCAGACGCTCGCGAATCTGCTCGATATCGTCACCAAGGTCGTCGAGGCGAGGTAGCTCGGCCAGGCTCCCCAGCCCGAAGACGCGCTCGAAGAGGGGAGTGACGCGGTAGCGGATCGCCCCGCCGGGGCCGTCGTCGCGCCCGGCCTCGGCGATCAGTCCACGCTCGAGCAAGTTGGCGACGGTCGCCTCGGCCGCCACACCGCGGATGCGAGTGATCTCGGGTCGGGTGCAGGGGCCGAGATAGGCGACGATGGCCAGTGTCTCGAGCGCCGCCTGCGAGAGCGAGCGCTGAACCGGGCGCTCGAACAGGCGGGCGCAGGCTCTCGCCGCCTCACGTGAGGCGCGTAGCGCGTAGCCGCCGGCCACGTGCTCGAGCACGATTCCGCTCCGGCCTTCGCTGTAGCGCTCGCCGACCAGGCGCAGAGCGGCTTCGATACGCACAGCGTCATCGTCCGCGGCCGCAGCGAGATCATCCAGCGAGAGCGGCGCCGACGCGACCACCAGCAGCGCTTCGACGGTGCGTGCCAGCGCCTCGAGCGGGCTTGTGGTGATCAGGCGGAGCGAGCGCTCTTCCATGCGGGACTCCTCTCTCTAGTTCTTCTCTCGACGCGGATGGGCGCGAACGGCGCCGCCTGGCTGATCGCGATCTCACCCAGCCGGCCAAGCTCGAGCAGGGCGAGAAAGGCAACCGCTTGCTCGACCCGTGAAAGGTCGCCGAGCTCACTTTCGAAGTCGAAACGACTGCGCTTAGCAAGTAACGAGCGGAAGCGCCCGACGAACTGCTCGAGCGGTGGATAGCGAAGCGACATGTGAGCGAGCGAGACTGTCTTGGGCGGCGTGGCAAGCGCGCGCATGGCGGCGGCCAACACGGCGGGATCGTGCGGGTCGATCGGACGCTCGATGGACGGGCGAAGCGGCGCCGGGCCAAGCCGAAAGAAGCGATCTTGCTCCTGCTCGAGCCTGCTTGTAAGCCAAGCCGCCGCCTCCTTCATGCGCCGGTAGGCAGCCAGCCGGCGCGCCAACTCCTCGACCGCCTCCTCGGGCTCCAGCTCGGCCAGCTCGGCCGCCTCGTCGTCGAAGAGCAGCCGTGCCTTCAGCTCCAGCAGAGCCGAAACCAAAACCAAGAACTCGCCGCAGGCCTCCAGATCGCTCTCTCCCAGATCGCAATCACCGGCACCATCCTCAGCCCCGCTACGTCCGAGCATCGACTCAATGAAGGCAACCACGATGCCGGCTACGTCGATCTCGACGAGATCGATCTCCTCCTTGAGCACAAGGGTCAGAAGCAGGTCGAGGGGACCCTCGAAAGCCTCGAGATCTAGCTCGAGTTCGGAGACGCGCATCCAGGCGAGCCTAGCGGCCCGACCGGACGCGCCCCTTGGGCACGGTCATCCGCGGCCCCTTCACCTTTACCGAAGGCTTCCTCTCTTTCTTCGTCTTCTTCGGCCGGCTCTTTTTCCCCTGCGGCTCGGGAGGTTCGGGCTTGCTCGGCCCTACCGGCGCGGGAACGTTGCGGCCGGAGATCAACTGCCACCAGACGAAGAAAGTCCAGGCGCAGACAAAGACGACGATCGAAACCCAGGCGTTCAGACGAAGTCCGGCGAAATGCTTAGCGGGATCGATGCGCAGAAGCTCCATGAAGAAGCGAATCAGCGCGTAGTAGGCGATGTAGAGAGAGAACAGCGCGGGCGCGCGAAGTTTGAAGCGCCGTTCGATCAGAAGCAGTAGGCCGACGCCGACAAGCGCGAGCAGAGACTCGTAGAGGAAGGTCGGTTGGAAGGTCGAGAAGCGCTCGTAACCTGCCGGCCTGTTGGCCAGATCGATGTGCAAGCCCCAGGGAAGACTGGTCGGCTTGCCGAAGAGCTCTTGGTTCCACCAGTTACCCCAGCGGCCAATGGCCTGAGCGAGCAGAAGGCCGGGCGCCACGATCTCGAGCATCTTCGGGATGCTCTCGCCGGCCCGGTGAACGATGAAAGCCCCGGCCGCGACACCAAACAAGACCCCTCCGTAGATACCGAGGCCACCCTTCCAGACGGCGAACGGCGCCCACCAGCGGTGGATCTGCGAGACCTCGCTCCAGCTCGTCGCGTCGTGGTACAGGCGCGCGCCGACGACACCGGCCAGTACGCCCCAGACGGCGACCTGGAAGATCAGGTCCCAGTTTCCGCCGCGATGGACGTAGCGAATCCCTGTCAACCACATGGCCGCGGCGATGGCTACCAGCAGCATCAGTCCGTAGAAATGGATCGCCAGAGGCCCGAGGTCGATGGTGCTGTGCCCGGGCGACGGTATCGAGGAAAGCAGCGTCACGCGCGAATCATCTCAGCTCGCGCGGTCATCGTGCTGAGGTTACGCGTCCGCTCACGCGCGACGGGCACCGGCCGGGCGAGCCTGTGGAGCCGCGACCCTCGAACGACGGGACGGGCTAGAGGAGGATTCTGACTGCGATATCTGGAGGGCAGCCGCCCTTGACGAGGTCGATGGCCTCGTGCAGGTTGACTTCCAGACGGGCAGCCAGCGAAGCCGCGCCGTCGGGTGAGTACCCGGCGCGCTCCAGCTCCTCACTCCGCCAGCGAACGATTCGATCGAGCTCTGACTCAGTGATTACGTTTGTGTTTGCCGCAGTCATGATGCTGTCCGTGTCTCCTTACTGTACTTGTCGGTTCACGGTAGCGCAGCTGGCTCCCTTTTTAGGGTGATTCGGCCTCCCTCAAAGCAACTCTTACGAAACTTTTACGGAGCGGGTTGAGGCCCGCGTCACCGGTTCCGGGCGCGAACTAACAGCGAGAGATCAGGCGACTACGCCGGCTTCGCCGAGAAGAGCCTTGGCCTCGGCGAAGAAATCACCGCTCGCCTTGACCTTGTAGGCGGGCCCGAGCCTAAGTTGCCTGGCGCCGTCCGAGGTCTCGACGTCGAGCAGCACGGGCGAGTCGCCCGGAAATTCGCGCACCAGCGCGGCCAGCTCGGAGACGATTCCAGACGGCACCTTGCGCGCATCGACGCGAAGACGCACCTCGCGCCGCTCAGAAACAGCTTCGAACGCCTTCAGCTCCATCGCCAACAATTTCGATTCGCCCTCCTTGTGATCGATCCTCCCCTTCACGATCAGGACCTGATCGGAGGCGCACAGATCGCGCGCTTGCGCATAGATGGAGCTGAAGACGACGACTTCCGCTCCGCCGGTTACGTCGTCGAGGCGCATGAAGGCCATCGGATCGCCCTTCTTCGTCGTGAGCTGGCGCACGTGACCGACGATGCCGGCCACGACCACCACCTCGCCGTCGCGACGCCGATCGAGCTCGGAGAGTCCGCAGTTGGTCTTGCGCCTGAGTTGGTCGCGAATCGCGTGCAGCGGATGCTCGGACACGTAGAGGCCGAGCACCTCCTTCTCGAGCTTGAGCAGTTCGGGCTTCTCGAGCTCCTCGCTCGAGATCTCGGGATGGTGACGAGACTGGCGCTCTCCTTCATCGCCCGTGAGATCGAAGATGGAGCTCTGCCCGCTGAGGCGGTCGGCCGAGCGTTTCTGCCCCCAGGCGCCGATCTGATCGAGCAACTCGAGCAAACCCCCGCGCGAGGCTCCGGTCGAGTCGAAGGCGCCGCATTTCACCAGCGCCTCGAGCACGCGCTTGTTCACGCAGCCGGGATCGATTCGCTCGACGAAGTCCCAGATCGAGGCGAATACGCCGCCCTCCTCGCGAGCGCCGACGACTGCCCGCGCCGCTCCCTCGCCCACACCCTTGACCGCGTTCAGACCAAAACGGATCTTCCCTTCGATGACGGCGAAACCGAGCTGTGAGAAGTTGACGTCAGGCGGCAGCACCTCGATGCCCATCTCATCGCAGGCATTGACGTAGAAGGGCACTCTGTCCTTGGTGTTCATGACCGAGGAGATCAGGGCGGCCATGTACTGGCAGGGGTAGTGAGCCTTGAGCCAGGCCGTGCGATAGGCGATGAGTGCATAACAAGCGGCGTGGGACTTGTTGAAGGAGTAGTCCTGCGCCTTCTCCATATCCTCCCAGAGCTGGCGCGCGACCTTTGAGGACACGCCGTTCGCCCCGCAGCCGGCGATGAACTTCTCCTTCAGCGAAGCCATCAGCTCGTGGATCTTCTTACCGATCGCCTTGCGCAGATCGTCCGCCTCGGCGGGGCTGAAGCCGGCCAGATCCTTGGCGATCTCCATGTACTGCTCCTGGTAGATGCAGATGCCGTAAGTCGTGCCGGTGATCGGCCTCAGGCGCTCGTCGGCGAAGCCGACCTGCTCACGACCGTGCTTGCGCTTGGCGTAGACGGGGATGTACTGCATCGGACCCGGTCGGTAGAGAGCCACGAGCGCAATCAGATCTTCGAAGACGTTCGGCTTGACCTGGCGCAGAGCGTCGCGCATGCCCGAGGACTCGAACTGGAAGACACCGGTCGCGTCGCCGCGGGCGAGCATGGCGTAGGTCTTGGCGTCGTCGAGCGGTATCTGCGAGATGTCGAGGTCGCCGACCAAATCAACCGCCTTGTCGATCACGTCGAGGTTGCGCAGCCCGAGGAAGTCCATCTTGAGCAGTCCGAGCCGCTCCACGTCGCCCATCGCGAACTGGGTCACGACCTCCTGGTCGGCGCCCTTCTGCTGCAGTGGCACGACGTCGGTCAGCGGCTTGGCGCCGATGACGACGCCGGCGGCGTGGATCGAGTCCTGGCGCACCAGCCCCTCGAGCGGCCTGGCCAGATCAACGACCTCCTTGCAGAGCGGGTCGGAGTCGTAGGCGGCGCGCAATTCCTGCCCAGGTTTCAGACACTCCGCCAGCATCTGGCCGGGGCCCTCGGGGATCAGCTTGGCGAGCCGGTCGACGGTGCCGTAGGGGATCTCGAGCACGCGCCCGGCGTCGCGCACCGCAGCCCGGGCGGCCATGGTGCCGAAGGTGATGATCTGGGCTACCCGGTCGCGCCCGTACTTCTCGGCCACGTAGTTGATCACGCGCTCGCGGCCCTCGACCGAGAAGTCGATGTCGATGTCGGGCATCGATTTACGCCCGGGATTGAGGAAGCGCTCGAAAAGCAGGTCGTAGCGAATCGGGTCGATGTCGGTGATATCCAGGCAGTAGGCAACGATCGAACCGGCCGCCGAGCCACGGCCCGGACCGACCCCGACACCGCTCCGCTTGGCGAAGGCGATGAAGTCCCAGACGATCAAGAAGTAGTCGGCGAAGCCCATCTCGCGGATCGTCTTGAGCTCGAAGCGGAGCCTCGCCTCGAGCTCGGGAGTCACCGTCTCGTAGCGGCGCTTCAGACCTTCGTCGCAGAGCGAGACTAAGATACTCGAAGGCGTCACGGCCCTCGGGTGTCGGGAAGGAGGGCAGGAGAATCCCGCCCAGCTCGATCTCGACCGCGCAGCGACTCGGCCACCTCGAGGGAGCGTGCGCATCGCATCCTCGTGACCGACGAAGTCGAGTGCCATCTCCTCGGCCGACTTGAGGAAGAACTGGTCGGAGTCGAAGCGCCAGTGGTTTGGGTTCTTGAGCGAATCACCCGACTGGATGCAGAGCAGAGCCTCGTGCGGGAGCGCATCCTCGCGGCTGCAGGTAGTGGACGTCTCCGGTGGCGACCAGCGGCATCTTCTTCGCTACGCGCCAGCTCGACCAGCGTCCGGGTTGATCCGCTGCTGCACCTCGAGACCCGCGTTCTGCAGCTCGATGTAGACGTTGTCGCGCCCGAAGAGCTGGACGAGCCGGTCGAGCTCGGCTTCGGCGTCATTCGGCCGGTTCTCCTCCAGCGCCTTGCAGACACGTCCCGAAAGACAGCCGGAGAGGACGATCAGGCCTTTCGCGTAGCGCTCGAGCAGCTCCCAGTCGACGCGGGGGCGGTAGTAGTAGCCCTCCAGATAGCCGAGCGAGGAGAGCTTGATCAGGTTGCCGTAGCCCTCGTTGCTGGCGGCGAGCACGGTCAGGTGGGCGTTGCCCTTCTTCTGCACGCTGCGGTCGTCACAGACGTACAGCTCGCTACCAATGACGGGCTTCACGCCCTGCTTCCCGGCCTCGCGGTAGAACTCAACCGCCCCGGCCAGCGAGCCGTGATCGGTGAGCGCCACGGCGGGCATCTCCAGCTCCGCCGCTCGCGCCGCCAGGGCCGGCACCCTGCACGCTCCGTCAAGGATCGAGTACTCCGAATGGACGTGCAGATGAACGAACTCGGCAGTGTTCCGTCTAGTCATGGAGTTCGAGCCCATGGGTCGCTAGCACCAAGGCAGGGGTCGCACTCGACTGCCGTGCAGGTACGGATTGCCTGTGCGGCAGGCGAGGGTGGCGCCTGGCGCCGTGTGATAGCGGGCCAGGGGGCGGAATACATGGCTGGACGGAGTACTCACCAAGGCCTGATCATTGTAGGAGCGGTGGCGGCTGACTTCGGATTGGTCGGCGCGAACCGAAGGAGCCGGGCCATCGCCTTACCCCAGTGCCTCGACACGCGGACTGTCTGTCTGACCGACTCAGGCGCGTCGGGCCTTCTGCTTAATACGTCCCCGTACGCGCCGCGAGGGCCGCGATTAGCGCTTCTTGAGCAAGCGAAAGCCGAGCAAGACAATCACGGCGCCAAGGAACGCAATGACAAGCGTGGTGAGATTGAACCCGCTAATGGGGTTATTCACATTGAAAACCCTGCCTGCAAGCCAGCCACCCACAAGCGCGCCAGCTACGCCAAGCACGATGTCGCCAATCAGACCGAGGCCCGAGCCCTTTACGGCTTTACCTGCCCCCCAACCGGCAATTGCGCCGACGACAATCCACGTTAACAAGCCCATCATTCCCCTTCTTTCTGCTCGGACTCAATCGGGCGTCACATGCCCCGTCGTGGTGACGATACGCCAGATGGCTCTTCGAGATCGCGCCAATCGTTACTAAGAGCACGTTTCAAATGAAG
>PMXT01000139.1:17993-18205 GCA_003170995.1 Actinomycetota bacterium
TCGTCAATTGAAACGAGCCCTAAGGAGCCTGGACCGGTAAGCGCTCGCTTGACACCCAGCGATCTTCACAAACGACGGGCCGTCTTTCCTCGGGTGCCCTAGCCGGGCACGAAGTAGGCCATCAAGATCGCGTCCACATACTTCTGACCGCGGTGGTAGTGGCGCTTACGATAGCCCTCGCGCTCGAAACCGAAGGACTCGTAGAGCTTGAT
>PMXT01000139.1:18211-19969 GCA_003170995.1 Actinomycetota bacterium
CACGGGCCCATTCGACCGCGGCCTCGAGTAGAGCGCGCCCGACACCGCGGCGGCGGTAACCGCTGGCCACCATCAAACCGAGATCGGCGATGTGCTGCGACGAGGGGTGATGATCGCGCGTCAACGACAGGCGCCCGATAATGCCCTCACCCGTCTCGGCGACGAGGATCGCTGCGTCTGGATGGCGGCGGAGAATCCGGATCGCGCGCCGTTCGTCCGAGCTCGAGCGCCAGGTTCCGAGCGTGAGTAGCCACCCCTCCGGCTCGGCCGCTACATCACGCGCCAGGTGCGAGAGAGCGTCGGCGTCGGCGGGAACGGCGCGCCGAATTCTCAGCCCCTCGCTCAACCCCTCGCTCACGCAACCACCAGTCCGTAACCACCGCGCCTGGGATCTCCGGCTGCAGCCAGAGCGCCATCGGCGCGAACCTCGACGGCCGAGACGCCGCCGAAGAAGAGGTTGCGGCCGCGCCAGCGGCCGATCTCGTAACCGAACGCCTCGAGCCTGTCGAGCACCGCGGGATCGATGTCGTCGCCCCCCTCGCACTGCACGATCGGCTCGTCGAGNNCACCGCCTCTTCCACGGATAGGCCGTGACCGATCACGTTCACCACCGTCTGCATGATCGCTCCGCGCAGCCGAACCGAGCCGGCACTGCCCAGCACGAGCCGCGGCCGCCCCTGCGCAAAGACGATCGAGGGCGCCATCATGCTCGTCAACCGCTCCGCGGGGCGCTCGGCGCCGCTGACCAGATCGTCCTCACCGAGCATGTTGTTCAGGTGGATGCCGGTGCCAGGCACGATCATGCCCGAGCTGGAGCCGAGCGAACAGGTGAGCGAGGCGGCGTTCCCGCACGAATCGACGACCGAGATGTGGGTTGTACCGGTGGGACGGCCCGGCTCGGGCTCTCCGGGCGCCGACCGGCGCACGCGCATCACCGCCTCGTGCACAGAATCGTCCGAGAGCAACCTGGTAGCAAGCCCACCCCGGCGAAGATAGGAGCAGTAACCCCTGCCCGAGCGAGCCCGGGTCTGCTCGCGCATCACCTCGATCAGGCGCGCCAGCGCCTCCGGGCTACCGGGTGCTCCGCCCTCGCCCAGCTCGTCCAGNNCGCAGCCCGTAGGCGACGAGGATGCCCCCCGAGGAAGGGGGAGGGTTGGAGACGAACTCGCAACCTCGGTAACTCGACCGCACCGGCCGACGCCAGACGACGCGGTAGCGCTCGATGTCCTCGAGCGTGATCTTTCCGCCCTCCTCCTGTACGTGCGCTACCAGCGTACGTCCGAGATCTCCGCCGTAGAGCGCATCGGCTCCCTCTGCCGCGAGCTGCTCGAGTGTGCCGGCGAGATCGGGGAGCCGGAGAATGTCGCCGGTTTGGTAGCGCCTTCCCTCGAGCCCGTAGACGCGACGCCCGTCGGCGTTGTGGCGAAGGATGGGATCGAGAATCTCGTGCAGGAAGTCCTGCGCCGAGGTGATCTCGACGCCGCGCCGAGCCAGCTCGATCGCCGGCGCGATCAACTCCTGCCAGGGCAGCTTGCCGAAGCGGCGGTGCACCTCCTCCAATCCTTTCGAGGCACCCGGAACGGCGCAGGACGCGGCACCAATCGAGAAGGCCTGCGAGGAGTTCGGCTCGAAAGCTACATCGACCTGCTCCATACTCGCGACCGCTCGGCGCCCATGCCCCAACCCGGGCTCGCAGACGAAGAAGTCGGCCAGGCGTGTGCGGCCACTTCCGGCTTCGTGCACGAGGAAGAACCCGCC
>PMXT01000118.1 GCA_003170995.1 Actinomycetota bacterium
CTCGGCCGGCGATTCCTTCCGGCCAGTCGCGGCTGGCCTCCCGTACGGTGACTCGGCCCTAATCTGTGGCGTACTCTCTGAGTGTGCCCGTGCGTCCGATCGAGCTCAGGTTCCCGCGCCCCTCGGTGATGGGGATCGTCAACGTTACGCCCGACAG
The DNA here is from genome assembly GCA_003170995.1 of Actinomycetota bacterium. GTDB lineage: Bacteria > Actinomycetota > Thermoleophilia > Gaiellales > Gaiellaceae > Fen-549. The sequence goes on from PMXT01000118.1 coordinate 158, forward strand.
CTTCTCGGACGGAGGCCTCAACTTCGAGCCCGAGACGGCGATCGCCTCGGCTCGGCGCATGCTCGAGGAGGGAGCGGCGATCATCGATATCGGCGGCGAGTCAACTCGGCCGGGAGCGCAGGCGGTAGGGCTTGACGAGGAGCTACGCCGTGTTGTGCCGGTGCTCGAGGCGCTGGCCGGCGCGCCGCTCTCGATTGACACGAGCAAGGCGGAGGTCGCTCGCCGGGCGCTGGGGCTCGGTGCCGAGCTCGTCAACGACGTCACGGCGCTGCGCGGCGATCCGCTGATGGTCGAGGTCGTGGCCGAATCGAGCGCCTATCTCTGTTTGATGCACATGCGCGGTGAGCCGCGCACGATGCAGGTCGAGCCGAGCTACCGGGACGTTGTCTCGGAGGTGGCCGCCTTTCTCGAAGAGCGGCTCGTCTTCGCCACCTCGCACGGAATTCGCGAGGATCGGATCTGCCTCGATCCCGGCATCGGCTTCGGTAAGACGATCGAGCACAACCTGGCGCTAGTGCGGCGGCTGGACGCCCTCTTCGCGCTCGGTCGCCCGATCCTGATCGGTTTCTCGCGCAAACGCTCGCTCGGGTGTCTACTCGGCGATCCGGACGCGACCAGCGGAACGACGGCGGCCTCGATCGGCGCGGCGCTCGCCGCCTTCGAGCGTGGCGCCAGCATCTTCCGCGCCCACGACGTTCTCGAGCACGTCGAGGCGTTGACGATCGCGGCCGCGATCGAGCGCGCCGGCGCAACAGCGGGCGCCTGAGGCATCTGGGAGATCTCCCCCGGCGCCGGCCTGATGCCAGGCGCCGGGACGCGAGCGGCGCGAGCGAGGCTAGGATCGCTTCATGACCAAGGCCTACGTGGGGCTCGGTGCCAACCTCGGTGAGCGCGAGCAGATGCTCGCGCTCGCGCTCGAGCGCCTCGCCGCCGAGCCGAGCCTCGAGCTGGTGGCGGCATCGACGCTGCGCGAGACGGAGCCCGAGGACGTTCTCGACCAGCCCCGCTTCTTGAACGGCGCCGCTGTGGTCGAGACCGATCTCTCGCCGAGGCAGCTGCTCGCGCGCCTGCAATTGATCGAGTGCGAGCTCGGTCGCCGGCGCGCAGGCCCGCGTTTCGGTCCGCGCGTGATCGATCTCGATCTGCTTCTCTACGGCTCCGAGATCGTGAGCGAGCCCGAGCTCGAGATACCCCACCCTCGCCTGCATCTGCGTCGCTTTGCGCTCCAGCCGCTGGTCGAGCTCGAGCCCGAGCTGGAAGTCCCGGGTAAAGGGCCGGTGAGCGCCTTGCTTGCGGGGCTAGACTGACGGTTGGATGTCGCACCTCGACGATCTGGATGATTACGAGGCCGAGCTCGAGCTCCGGCTGAAGAAGGAGTACACGGCCGTCTTCGGTCTCTTCCGCTACTGCGTCCTCACTCCGGACGTGACCTACCTCTGCAATCGGCTCGAGGTCGAGCAGGCCAGCCAGCCGAGCTACCCCTACCTGCATCTGCGCATGGAAGACGTCTGGGTCTGGGACAAGAACCGTCCGGCTCGTATCATCCCGCGTGCCGAGGTCTTCACCTCGGGCGACGTGACGATCGAGGAGCTGAATACCGGCGAGGGCTCGCAGTTGACCGCCGCGGCTCTTGCCGAGCGGATCGGGGAGCAGCTCCAGTCCGAAGATGATCTTTAGGAGCTCGAATCAAAACGAAGCACTCCACCGCCTGACCGCGCTTGGCGGCGCGCTGCGTTGTCCTCAGTCGCGCTCGTAGCCATGGCTACGAGCACTCGCTGCGTCCTAGCATCGCATCCACCGATCGCACCCAGTCGGCGGGTCTTCATTTCGCTTCGAGCTCTGACGTCATCTAGGCTCTCGGGATGCTGCTCGCTGTCGATGTTGGAAACACACAGACCGTTCTCGGGCTCTACGAAGGCGAGCGGCTCGCGCAGCACTTCCGGGTCGCCACCGAGGCGCACCGGACAGGTGACGAGCTTGCCGCCCTCTTACGCAATCTGATCGACTTCGAGTCTGTCTCGGGAATATGCCTGGCGTCGACGGTGCCGACGCTCGTGCGCAGCTACGAGGAGCTTGCCGAGCGCTGGCTGGAGTGCGAGCTGATCGTGCTTGGCCCCGGAACGCGCACGGGTATCGCCATTCGCTTCGACGATCCGCGTGAGGTCGGTCCCGACCGGATCGCCAATGCGATCGCCGCGCTCGATCGTCATGGCGCTCCCTGTATCGCGGTCGATTTCGGGACGGCCACCAACTTTGATGCCATCTCGGCCGAGGGTGAGTACGTCGGTGGCGTGCTTGCGCCCGGGATCGAGATTTCGATGGAAGCGCTCTTCGCTCGTGCGGCTCGCCTGCGTGAGGTGGATTTCGCCGAGCCGGCGAACGTGATTGGCAAGAGTACGATCGCGGCGCTTCAGTCGGGTCTCGTCTTCGGCTTCGCCGGGCAGGTCGACGGGGTCGTCGAGCGAATGCGAGCCGAGCTCGGAGGCAAGGTCAAAGTAATCGCCACCGGCGGGCTCGCCGAGCTGATAGTTCCTCACTCCCACACGATTGAAGCGATAGACGAGTTCCTCACCCTCGAAGGATTGCGTCTCGTCTGGGAACGGAACCTCTCGGGCTAGCCCCGAGGGGGCTCGGTGGCATCTCTAAGAGCTGCGGCAAGCAAGCCGCCTCACCGTGCCGAATCCGCGTAGACATCGAGCGCCGGATCGATAGAGCTCTACGACCGTTTGGAAGCGACTGGCGCGCGCGCAGTCCCACGCTGGCGGGCGGAGCGTTGTCGGGCGAGATATAAAGGGCGGATGCCGACCCGGGATCCGCGCCAGCCGAGTACGTCCGCCGAGGTTCCCGAGCGGGCCGGCCAGCGCGGGCGGTCGAGCGGTCCGCTGCGCCAGCTCTTTTCGGGCGGTCGCTTTGATCTGGCCCTCGCTCTGCCGTTGCTGGTCATGCTGGCGCTCTTGCTCTACTGGGCGGCGGACGAGGGTGGGTTTCGACCCACGCTCTGGTACCCCGGCGCTCTGATCGCCCTCTGGCTACTGGTCATCTGCTCTGCCGACGCGATGTTCTCGCTCAGGTGGCGTGAGTGGCGAACCGGGGCGCTGGTCTTTTTCGCGCTCTTCACAGCCTGGAGCTTTTTCTCGATCGCCTGGGCGACAGTGAAGGGCGATGCCTGGGACGGCGCCAATCAGACACTTCTCTACTTCACCGTCTACGTGTTCTTCTCGCGCTGGTCGACCAACGTCAGGATCGCGAGTCTGCTTGCTTCGCTTTACGCGGTTGGGGTGGCGGCGATCGGTTTCGTGGTCATCGAGAGCGCGCTCCACGGCGGTCACCCTGCGTCGATCCTGTTCGGTTGGCGGTTGGCGTCGCCGATCGACTACCCAAACGGCGAAGCGGCCCTGTTTTTGATCCCGCTCTGGCCCGTGCTCTATCTCGTTTCGAGAAAAGAGGTGCCGCCGCTTGCGCGCGGCCTGCTCGCGGCCAGCGCGAGTCTGCTCCTACAGATGGCCGTGTTGGCGCAGAGCCGGGGATCGATGTACGCGTTTGCGGTCGTGTTTCTGCTCTTCGTCGTTTTTGTCAGTGGTCGCGGTCGGGCGCTCGTGACGGCGCTGATCGTCATCGCCGTGTCGTTGCTCAACCTCAGCAGGTTGCTTGACGTCTTCCGGGCGGGGGAGCACAGCAACCGTGAGCTCGCTCGGGCGCTGGCGCAGGCTCGAAACGGCATGATCCTGCCGTTCGCCCTACTACTCGCACTAGGCACGCTGGTCGCCGTTCTCGACAGGCGCGTCGCGTTGACCGAGAGGTTCGCCCGCAGGCTCGACCGCGGCGTCGTCACTGGCTTCGGTCTTGCGCTTGCGCTCACGGCTCTGATCGCCGTCGGCGCGGTCGGTCATCCCCTGCGGCACGTCGAGAACGCCTGGCACAGCTTCGCAACCGGGGCAGAGGGCAGCTCGAGCTCGAGTCATTTCACCTCCTTCTACGGGACGAACCGCTACGACTTCTGGCGGGTCTCATTGGACGAGTTTCGCGCGCACCCGCTGGGCGGCGTGGGCGCCGACAACTTCGCGGTCGAGTACCTCCGTATGCGGCGAAGCAGCGAGGAGCCGGCGAACCCGCATTCGATCGAGCTCAAGGTACTACTGCAAACAGGAACAATCGGAGCACTTCTCTTCCTCGCCTTCATCGCGAGTGCGCTGGTGGCTGCGCGGCGGAAGACGACCGACTCCTTCCGTCGTGGTCTCGCCGGTTCGCTAATCGTCGCCTTCGCCTACTGGCTCGTTCACGGCTCGGTCGACTGGTTGTGGGAAATACCGGCTCTCACTGCTGTCGCTCTGGCCTTCCTGGGACTTGCTGCCGCGATATCCGTCGATTCAACCGGCGGGGAGGCGGTCGCACATCGCCCCGATCGCCGGCTGTTGGTTGCAGCGCTCGCGCTGATCGCACTCGTTGTGTCGGCTAGCTACTGCGCTCCCTGGCTTTCGGCGCGGTACGTCGACAGTGCTTCTCGGAGCTGGCGCTCTACCCCAGCGCAGGCTTATCGGATGCTAGATCGGGCTCGCGCGCTTGATCCGTTGAGCGATCAACCTGACCTGATAGCGGGCACCATCGCCGAGCGCCGGCACGATTACCGGCGCATGAAGGTCGCCTTCACGCGGGCGCTCGCGCGCAATCATGCGGGTTGGTACGCGCGCCTCGAGCTGGGGATCGCCGAGTACCTGACCGGGAATCGAAGTGCGGCACTCGACCAACTGGAGCGCGCCAGAGTGCTAGATCCTCGCGAGCCGCTGATCCGTTCGGTTCTGCGTCGCGTTCGCGCGCGCGCGGCGATCGATCTCTCGGCAATCGATCGAGCTTTCCTCGAGCGCACACTCACGTACGCTCCAGACGGGCCGTAATGGTTTTGGCCGATCGCCTCGTGGGAAGGCTGTCCAGGCTGTACCCCGTTGACGGGACGAGATTACGACACTAGGCTGAGGGAACCCGTTTGAGTGACCGTAAGGAAAGACAGAGGATGGTTCAAGTGAAGTTGAAAGTCGTTTTTGGAGTGCTCACTACGGCGCTGGTGGCGGCACCGTCCGCACTAGCCGTCGGATCGACACAGTCTGTGTATGGGGGGACGGGGGGAGTCTCACAGGCGCAGGTTCAGGCCGCGACAGCATCGTCGTCAGGATCGCTGCCTTTCACTGGTCTCGATTTGATGCTGCTTGTGGGCGGTGGGATGCTCCTCCTGCTCACCGGCATCGTGCTCTATCTGGTTTCGCGCCCGCGCGCTTCGGCGTAAACCGTCTACCGGCCGCTTCGGGGTGTTGGGGGTACCTCGAGCGGCCGCGGATGATTCCGGAGCGCGTTTCAAATGAAGCACTCTGTCGCCTGACCGCTGGAGCCGCGAATCGGTCGCATCGACCGCACGGGCCTGGCGGAATCGTCTCCCTAGTCGGCAGGTCGTCAATTGAAACGAGGGCGATGTGTAACGTGACACACCCATCACTCACCCCAAAGACGGCAAAGGGGACACACCGCGTCCCCTTCACCGGGGCTCTATCTCTTAACTCTGCTGAGGTAGAGCGTTGCGATGCTCACGAGCAAAATCGCAGCCGTGAGCAAAGTGTCCAGGGTAGCTATATAGCTCCTTGGCTTCGGTCGGCCGTTCACTCGGCCGGGAGCGTACGGCGGGGGCTTCCGTCGTACCTTGAAAGGGTAAAGAGCCTCCTGGATGGTTTCGTGGGGGCTCTTACCCGAAGGGTCATAGAATCCCAAAGATGGGCGTCCAAATATGGAAAGATCCAGAAGAGCGACCATGGTTTGATCGCTGGAGACGGCGGGGCGACTTGCTAGTCGTCGCGGGGATCACATCCACTGTCACGTGGCTGAGTGCGGCTCTCCCCAGCGAGAGGACAACCCACGTCGATATCTGGCCTCCCCTTGCCCTCGGAGTGGTCATCATCATCGCGGGCATCTACGCGATTGCTGCGTCGGATAATCAGCGTCTCTGGTTACCAGGTCGGAAGACCTTCTTAAAGGAACAAAAGAAGCGCTTCCTTGAGCAGATTCCCGAGGTTTGGAATGATCCAGGCCACCAAATCGCTCAAGCGATCACCGAGTTAACGAAGGCGGTTAATCGTTTGGCCCCGCCAGATAAAGAGTCCAAAGCCTGACTTAGGCTGGCGTTTCCTCTTGCTCGGCTGGTTCGTCTTTCTCGTCCGGTTTCTCGGACTCGACATCGAGCAAAAGCCGAAGAGCCTCTTCGGGCTCCATTTCCACATTCACCGTGTCGTCTAACTTGGCCATCTCTTCGAGTCTACCCCCCATATACGAGCCTCCGTCCGTGGACTTGGCCGAACAAGCGCGCCATCCGGTCGGAGTCGCTGAGCTTCCGCGTCGAATACCGAAAGTCGAACTCCGACAGGTACCGGCCAAGATGCTCGCGCGAGACGTGATGGTGCGTTCCGTCAATCGAGCGCTTGAGCTGAGAAAAGAAGTTCTCACAGGCGTTTGTCGAGACGTTCCCTCGGACGTACTCACCCTCGGAGTGGTTGACGGCTTCGTGCCCGGCCATCTCGGGGGCAATACCCTTATACGCCCTCCAAGAGTCCGTATGCATCGTCGTTTGCTCCATCTCGCAGTTCGCCGCGATGACCGAACGAAGCGTCTTCCCGCTCACATCGGCCACGACCTGCGAGCGAACCTCGCCCGTTCCCTTGTCTACCAGGGTCACGATCGGCGTCTTTTCCGAATAACCCTGCCGACCTACTCCCCGCTCGTATCCGTGCCGGTTCTTCGGCTCGCCGCCGATGAGCGTCTCATCGATAACCACAGTTCCGCTGATGAGAGAACCTGGAGCCTTCCGCTTCATGGCTTCGCGCAGGCGCTGAGTCATGAACCAAGCGGTCTTCGGCGCGACGCCATACTTGCGGGCGATCTCACGAGCAGCGATCCCGTTCTTGTTCGCACACATCTCATAGACGACCATGAGCCAGGTTTGAAGCGGCACCTTCGATCCGTGGAAGACGGTGCCCGTCGTAACCGAGAACTGCTTCCGGCAGGTCGAGCACTTCCAGACGCGGCGCTGAGTCTCAGAACCCGTCCGCGTCTTGCGAGCAGTTCCGCTTTTCGGAGTAAGGAAGTAGTGCTTCTCGACGCTGCCGCAATGCGGGCAGATCGGCCCGTCCGGCCAGCGCATGGACTCCATGTAGGCGTAAGCCTCGGCCTCGGACTTGATCTGCTTGGCGATTGTCATCAGCGTCGTTTTCATACTCAAACTATGACACACCCA
>PMXT01000051.1 GCA_003170995.1 Actinomycetota bacterium
CTCGATCGCCGGCTCGACGGTGATACGGCCTCCACAGTGGATGCAGACGTCCCCGTCCATCGCCTCGCGTATGTCCGCGAACTCTGGCTGGTAGTCGCGCCCGGCCTCGACACCGAGCAGATGAAAGCCGTCGCGGTTCGCGCCCGAGACGAACTGGCCTTCGCGCAGCGCCTCGTCGGCGATCACGCGCAGCTGCACTCCAACCGGTCCGAGCGAGCCACCGGAAGCAGCGAATGCCTCCTGGATCTCCTCGGGATGGGCGGGGCGGAACCCGCCGCCGAGCACGGCGGCCATCTTCAGCTCGTGCAGGCGGTGGTCGCCGCGCACAAGCCCGAGCACCAGCTTGCCGTCCTGACCAACGACGGGCATCGCCTTGGCGGTCGCGCGCGGGTCGATCGAGAGAAACTCGGCCACCTCTTCGATCGTGCGGATCCCGGGCGTCTCGACTTCCCGCGGCGCATCGAGGCGCTCGGGGAAATCCGGGGCGCTGGGCACGCTGCGGGCGGCTTCGACGTTGGCCGCGTAGTCGCTTTTCTCGCAAAGAGCGATCTCGTTCTCGCCCGCCGGGCAGGGAGCCAGGTACTCGTGCGCCACCTTTCCGCCCATCAGGCCCACGTCGCCCTCGCACTCGTAGAAGCGCAGCCCGCAGCGCTCGAAGATGCTCCGGTAGGCGCCGGCGTGCTTCCAGTAGCTCGCGTCCAGCCCCTCCTCGTCTCGGTCGAACGAGTAGGAGTCCTTCATCACGAACTCGCGCACGCGCAGCAGTCCGGCTCGTGGCCGCGCCTCGTCTCGGCCCTTGACCTGGAAGTGGTACCAGAGCTGCGGCAGCTCCCGGTAGGAGCGGATCTCGCGCGCGTGGAAGGTCATCGTCTCCTCGTGCGTCATCGAGAGCACGAAGTCGCGGCCGTGGCGGTCCGTGAGGCGGAAGACCTCGGGGATGTCGTAGCGTCCGCTCTGCTGCCAGAGCTCGGCCGGCGCGAGAACGGGCGCCAGCATCTCCTGGGCGCCGATCGCGTTCATCTCTTCGCGGATGATCTCGACGACCTTCTGATGCACTCTCCAGCCCAGCGGCAGAAAGGAAAAGAGCCCGGCGCCGACCTGGCGCGCGTAGCCGCCGCGGACGAGCAGGCGGTGGCTCGGAGCCTCGGCGTCGGCCGGGTCGTTGCGAAGCGTCGGGATGTGCAGCTGCGAGAAGCGGTTCATGTGTGCCAGAACTTACCGTCTCGACGGCTCGAGTTGGAGAAGTAAGTGAGCACGGGGCTCAATCGGGAACCCGACTAGGATGCCCAGATGCGTACCTGGGCAGAGAGACACGGGATGTTACTCATCGTGCTCCTGGTACTCATCGACACGATCGCCATCTTCTCGGTCGCGACCTACAAGCTCTTCGTCGATCCCCATATCGACCCGGTACGGCACTCGGACGCCGTCGTGGTGATCGCGGGCGGGCCGCTACGGTTGAAGAAGGGCATCGAGCTCGTTCAGAGGGGGATTGCGCCGCTTCTGATCGTCTCTCATCCCCACGGTATCTGGGCCTACAAGGAAGAGGCACCCCACCTCTGCGACAATCGCGGCAAGCGGCGCTCGTTCAAGGTGATCTGCTTTCACCCGAGCCCCGAGAGCACCCAGGGCGAGGCCAGAGCCGTGCGACGAATAGCCGCTGCTCGGCACCTGCGCTCGGTGATCGTGGTGACCTCCGGCTTTCATGTCAGCCGCGCCCGGATCGAGATGCGCCGCTGCTATCACGGCCGCTTGGCGGTGATCGGGACGCCGCTCAACGCCCCCTGGAAGGAGCCTTTCTATGTGGCGCTGGAGTGGCCGAAGCTTATTTACGCCGAGACGCTGAACCGCGGCTGCTAAAGCGGCGACCGACCACGGGCCGAGAATGCCTAATACGCGAACGGAGATGACCGATTCCCCGCCACGCCTTGCGCTCTTCGATCTCGACAACACGCTGATCGACCGCGCCGCCGCATTTCGGCTCTGGGCGAGCGCATTCCTGGCGGGGCGCTCTCTCGGAGGTGAGCGCGAGGTTGACTGGCTCTGCGAAGCCGATAGGGATGGTCTGACGCCACGCCCACTGCTCTTTGAGCAAGTGCGGTCTCGCTACCGCCTCGCCGACGGAGTCGAGGATCTCGTCGCCGCCTACCGGAGGGACTACCCGCAGCACGTACCGCCGCTCGAGGAAGAGACGCTGACAGCACTGCACGACCTAAGAGCACGTGGTTGGAAAGTTGGCATCGTCAGCAACGGCCCGCCAACTCAGGAAGCGAAGATCGTGGCGGCAGGTCTGATCGAGGTCGTAGATGGCTGGGCGATCTCGGAGGTTGTCGGAGCAGCGAAACCGGAGCCCGCGATCTTTCGCGCGGCCGCCGCAGCCTGCGGTTGCAAGCTCGACGGAACCTGGGTCGTGGGAGACAGCGCGCGAGCCGACATCGGGGGTGCCGTCGCCTGTGGCCTGCCGAGCATCTGGATAAGTCGCGGGCGCGAGTGGGAGATAGATGAGTTCAAGCCCGACGCAATCACAGAGACCGTCGCCCAGACGATCACGTACATCCTCGCAGCAAGCCAATCCTCAACTAGTCAATAACCGACTCGTAGCCCGCTTGACCGTTCGCGGGCGCCGCGGTCGTTGCATACCCGCCTCGATCCAGCGGTCGAGCTCGCTGAAGAACTCTTCGATCAGCCTGTCGGTGGGCACCTTGCGCAAGACCTCGCCGTGGGCGTAGATGAAGCCGACGTCGCGACCGCCGGCGATGCCGAAGTCGGCCTCGCCCGCCTCGCCCGGGCCGTTGACGGCGCAGCCCATCACGGCCACCTCGAAGGTCTGGCTGTAGTTTCGCAGCCTTTCTTCGACCTTCTCGGCCAGCGCCTGGGCGCCGACGTTGTCGCGGCCACAGGTCGGGCAGCTGATCATCACCGGACCGCGCTCGCGCAGCCCCAGTGCCTTGAGAATGCTCCAGGCGACGTCCATCTCGGCGACCGGGTCGGCCGTTAGGGAGACGCGGATCGTGTCGCCGATCCCCTCTGCGAGCAGCGTGCCGATCCCGACCGCGCTCTTGATCGTGCCACCAAAGACGGTGCCGGCCTCGGTCACGCCTAGGTGCAGCGGATAGGGCACCTTCTCGGCCAGCATGCGATAGGCACGAATCGTGTCGGGCACCGAGGTCGACTTGACCGAGATCTTGAAGTCCTGGAAGTCGAGCCGCTCGAGCAGCTCCACTTCCTCCAACGCAGCGTTCACCAAGGCCTGAGCCTGGTCTTCGTGCGCCAGCTCGCGCAGGTGCTCGGGCAGCGAGCCGGAGTTGGCGCCGATACGGAGCGGCGTGCCGGCCGTCTTGGCCGCCCTGACCACCTCGGCAACCTTGTCGGGACCGCCGATGTTGCCGGGATTGATGCGCACTGCCGCCACACCGGCGGCGATCGCCTTCAGCGCCAGCGATGAGTTGAAGTGGATGTCAGCGATCACCGGCAGCGTCGAGCGGCGCACGATCTCGGGCAGCGCCTCGGTGTCGGGGAGCCCGGGAATCGCGCAGCGCACGATCTCGCAGCCGGCTGCGGCTAGCGCCTCGACCTGAGCCATGGTCGCCTCGACGTCGCGGGCGCGAGTAGTTGTCATCGACTGGACAGCGATGGGGGCGCCTCCGCCGATCTTCACTCCACCGATCGAGATCTGCCGGGGGCTGGCCATGCGATCGATTCTAGAGACGTGGCCGCGTCCTGGGATTTCTCGTTGTCCGGGGCACCTCGCTAATCCACCCTCCTCCCAGAGCGCCAAGCGAAATGAAGACCCGTCGACATAGGAGACGATTCCGCCAGGCCCGCACGACCGATGCAGGCGCACCGGTAGTGCGTCAAGCGGTCTGGGCGGGCACTGGCGCCGCGGGGCGGCCGCTTCAGGCGTGTAGGCCTGGCGGGATAGGCCCTACCGACAACGCATCGTGCTTGCCGAGCGCGGCCAGTGGGTGGAGTGCTTCGTTTCGCTTGATGCTCAAAAAACCCGCCCACGGGGCGGAGAGCGGTATCGAGGAAAAGCGCACGAGAAAGTGGCAACTTCGCGCCAGAAGAACACTTCGCCGCCGAGCGCGGCCAGTCGACGGGTCGCCATTCTGATTCGAGCTCTTAGCCGATGTGGCCAATGTCGTTCGTGAGCCCGAGCACGAACAGGAGCACGACAAGAGCTATCCCCACAGCCGAGACGCGCTCGTAGACCTCACGCGAGACCACACGCCGACGCGCGCCCTCGATCAGCGAGAAGGCGAGGTGGCCACCGTCGAGCGGAAGCAACGGCAACAGGTTGAGAACGCCGAGCGAGAGGCTGATCAAGCCGATCACGAACAGGTAGTCCGACGCGCCGTGTCTGTAGGCGTCCGAGGAGCTCTTGACGATGCCAATCGGCCCGGAGACCTGGCTTCCGCCCTTGCCGACGAAGAGGCGCCCGATTCCCTTGACAGCGATCTGGTCGATGATCCGCCCGGTCAGGTGAATCGAGTCTACGAAGGCGGCTGGCAGCGAATCGGCTTCGTTCATCGGCTTGACCGATCGGAGCCGCACAACCTTTCCCTGACGACGGACGGTGAGCGCTATCGGCCGCCCACCGGAGCCACCGATTCGTTTTATCAGCGTCGACCCGTTGACCTCCTGCCCGTTCACGGCTACGACGACGTCACCCGACTCGAGACCCGCGCGCTTGGCCGGTGAGCTCGCCAACACGCGCTCGACATGCGTTGTCGTGACGCCGCTCTTATTCGCCCCCACTTGGAACCCGAGGCGATAGAGATCGAGCGTGTAAAGCGAGGCGAAGATCACGATCGCGACGAGGATGTTGGTAATCGGCCCGGCGCTGATCACGACCAAGCGCTTCCAGGTTGGCTGGCGCCAGTAGGCGTCGGAGGAGAGCGCGTCGTCGAGCTCCTCGAGGCCGCGCCTCGCGAGACGAGTTGCCATCGGTGAGAGCCGGATACCCGAGAGACCCTCGCGTAGAAGCCCGAGGTCATTTCTTGCCCGATCGAGATCTCCCTGCTCTAGCGAGCTTTCAAGCGCCTCCACCGCTCCGGTCAGACTCTCATCCTCCTCCACGGCCGGGCGGAAGTAGAGCTCCGGGTCGCGCTTGCTCGGACGAAACATGCCGGGGATCTTCACGTAACCGCCGAGCGGGATCACGCCGATGCCGTACTCGATTCCCTTGTGTTTCACCTTTGCCAGCGCCGGCGGAAAGCCAACGTAGAAGCGTCGCGGCCGCATTCGCGTCACGAGTGCGGTGAAGAAATGCCCGGCTTCATGCGCGAGCACGAGCAGCGCGAGCCCGATGATGGCAAACGCGATGCTCACGATAACGAGGAGGTCTTCCCCAGCTGGCCTGTTGCGATTCTCCGCGCCGCCGTATCGGCTTCGACGAGCGATTCGAGGTCACTCACCGGCGAGGCGTCTGCGCGCTCGAGCGTGCGTTCCACGACCTCGATGATGGATAGAAAGGGAAGCTGCCCGGCGAGGAAAGCCGCAACAGCGACCTCGTTGGCGGCACTGTAGACGCAGGGCGCGCTGCCGCCGGCCTGCCCCGCCTGCCGTGCGAGCGAGACGAGCGGGAAGGTCTCTTCGTCGAGAGCCTGGAATTCGAGCGTCAGCCCCGAAGCCAAATCGAGCGGTTCGAGCGGCGTCGCCGCGCGCTCGGGATAGCTGAGCGCGAAGGAGATAGGGACGCGCATGTCGGGGTAGCCGAGGTGCGCCAGCGCGGCGCCGTCGCGGAAGCGGACGAGCGAGTGCACGATCGAGCTCGGGTGCACGATCACCTCGATCCGCTCGTACGGGAGCCCGAAGAGGAAGTGCGCCTCGATCACCTCCAGCCCCTTGTTAGCGAGCGTGGCCGAGTCGATCGTGATTTTCGGGCCCATCTGCCAGGTCGGGTGCGCCAGTGCCTGCTCGGGTGTCACCCGCTCGAGCTCTGCGCGGCTGTGGCCCCGGAAAGGCCCGCCAGAGGCCGTCAGCACGATCGAAGCGACCTGTTCGGCTGTTCCTCTCTCCAGGCACTGGAAGATCGCAGAATGCTCGCTATCGACCGGAAGGAGAAGTCCTCCGCCCCGCTCCTTCGCCGCCAACGCCAGCTCGCCCGCGGCGACCAGGCTCTCCTTGTTGGCGAGCGCCAGGGTCACCCCCTGCTCCAGCGCCCAGATAGTCGCCCCGCAACCGGCAAAGCCCACCACGGCGTTGAGGACGAGATCGGGCTGCGAGGCTTCGAGCAACGGAACGAGGTCTCCCCCGCTCTGGAAGTGCTTCACTCCGCGCTCGGCGGCGAGTCTGGATAGATCGGTCGTCCCGGCTGCGAGCGCGCAGAGCTCGAGCTCGCCGCTGGCGTTGATTATCTCCAGCGCCTGGCGCCCGATCGAGCCGGTGGCACCGAGGAGAGCGATCCGTTTCATGCTGAGAGTCTACGGCGCCGTGCATTCGCAATGAGGCTTGCCCAACAGCATCGGCTAGCGGTGTTCCGCCGAAAGCGTCTCGCCGAGGCCGAAGACTCGCGGCGCCGGTTCTACTCAGGCGACGCCGAAGGCCACCAGCACGAAGAACGCGGCAGTACCGGCGAACAAAAGCGAATCGATCCGGTCGAGTATGCCGCCGTGGCCACCGAGCAGGCGGCCGGTGTCCTTGACGTGCATGTCGCGTTTGAGCGAGGACTCGAACAGGTCGCCGAGCGCCTCGGCGACGGCGATGATGGCACCCAAAAGGAGCGCCTGCGAGATCGAAAGGAAGACGTCCCGATTGTTGTAGAGAGCGAAGAAGGACACCGCGATCGCCGCCACGACGCCGGCGACGAAACCCTCCCAGGTCTTCCCGGGCGAGAGCACGGGCGAAAACTTGTGGCGTCCAAGCAGCCGGCCCATACCGTACGCGGCCGAATCGGCTGCGAAGACCGCCAGCAACACGGTCAAGGCGGCGAGCTGACCGAGATGGTGCTGTCCTTCCGGAATAGCGCGGATCAGCTCGAAGGATGCGAGGCCGCCACCGATCCAGGCTACTCCAAGCAACGTCGAGCCGACAGCAATCGTGGCCGGTTGGCGTGTCGTCGAGATTCCGTACTGGGCGAAGGCAATCAGAATCGTCGCGTACAGACCCGCAATCGCCCATGGGAGGCCGCCGAGCTCCGCGCCGAGTAGCGTCAACACCATGCCCGCGTACCCGGCCAGGACGAGCGGATGTAGCGAGCGGATGAGTAGGTAGTACTCGTGCAGACCGATCAAAGCGGCCAGCACGAGCAGAGTGAAGAGCCACCAGCCGCCACCCCAGACGAGGGCGAGCACTATCGGCAGCCCTATCGCCGAGACAGCGAGCCGCGAGGCGAAAGGAGACAACTAGCGCCTCACCGTAACCGCCACGAGCTGCACTAGCGCCCTCCGAAGCGCCGTCGCCGACTCGAGTAGGCCTGCAACGCGGCGCGCAAATCCGCGGGGCCGAACTCCGGCCAGAGTTTCTCGACAAAGGCGAGCTCGGCGTAGGCGATCTGCCAAAGAAGGAAGTTCGAGATACGAGATTCACCGGAGGTGCGGATGAGCAGATCGGGGTCGGGCATTTCCGGCGCGCACAAAAAGGAGCTGAAAACCTCCTCATCGAGCTTCTGCGGATCGACGCCGGCCTCGAGCATTCGCCGTGCGGCCTCGATCAGCTCGGCACGGCCCCCGTAGTCAAAGGCGATCCATAGGTCGAGGCGCTTGTTCTGCGCCGTGGCGTTCTCGATCTTCTCCATCGCCTGACGCAGGTCTTCGCCCACGCGGTCGCGCCGCCCGATGAACCGTGTGCGCACCCCCTGCTCGGCCAGAGACGAGAGCTCCTTGTCGATCGTCTCGGCGAGAATCGTCATCAGAGCGTCGATCTCGCCCTTGGAGCGTGACCAATTCTCGGTTGAGAAGGCATAAACGGCGAGCGAGCGCACACCTAGCTCGATGCAGGTCTCGACCGCGCGCCGGAGCGCTCGCGTGCCCGCCCTGTGACCCGAGGCGACGGGCAACCCGTGGCGCCTGGCCCAGCGACCGTTGCCGTCCATGATGATGGCGAGCGAGTGCGCCGCCACCGGCAGCTCCTTCTCCCTGACGATGGAGAGCAAGCGCAGCGCTCGCAGTCTGGCGCGAAATCCGAGCATCATGAACACCCCCTGACTGGGTCAGACCTCCATGATCTCGGCTTCTTTGACCTTGAGCAGCTCGTCGATGGCCTTGATGTGCTCGTCGGTGAGCTTCTGGGCTTTCTCCTCGGCGCGGCGCTCGTCGTCGCTGCCGATCTCACTCGAGCTCGAGAGCTCTTTAAGGTGATGGTTCAGGTCACGGCGAACATTCCGCACCGCGACTCGGCCCTCCTCGGCCATGTGCCGGGTCACCTTGACCAGCTCCTTGCGGCGCTCCTCGGTGAGCTGCGGGATGGGAAGCCGGATCAGACGTCCGTCGTTGGAGGGAGTCAGCCCCAGATCCGACTCCATGATCGCCTTCTCAATCTCTTTCAGCGAGCTGGGATCGAAGGGCTGAACAGTCAACAACCGGGGCTCGGGCGTCGAGATTGTGGCTAGCTGCTGCACCGGTGTGCGCTGACCGTAGTACTCCACCGTGATGCGGTCGAGCAGACCGGTCGAAGCGCGGCCGGTACGCACCGTGTTGAACTCCGAGCGGATGGTTTCGATCGACTTATTCATGCGATGAGTGGCTTTCAGAAGCAGATCGTCGACTGGCATCAGGCCTCCTCGTTGGAGATGATCGTGCCAACTCGCTCGCCGGCGGCAACACGCTTGATGTTCCCTTCGGCGAGCTCGAAAACGTAGATCGGCAAACTGTTGTCCATGCAGAGCGAGAGAGCCGTCGTGTCCATTACCTTCAGGCCCTTCTCGATCGCCTCGAGGTGCGTCAGGCGAGGCAGGAAGCGGGCGTCCGGATTGGTGTTGGGATCGCCGTCATAGACACCCTCGACTCCGTTCTTCGCCATCAATATCGCCTCGGCGCCGATCTCGAGTGAGCGCAGGGCGGCCGCCGTGTCGGTGGTGAAGAACGGGTTGCCGGTTCCGCCGGCAAAAAGCACGATGCGCCCCTTCTCGAGATGGCGAATGGCGCGACGGCGAATGTAGGGCTCCGCAACCTCCGAGACCGCGATTGCGGACATCAGCCTCGTCTTTCCGCCCGCCCGCTCGAGTGCATCTTGTAAAGCCATCGAGTTGAGCAGAGTCGCAAGCATGCCCATGAAGTCGCCGGTGGCGCGGTCCATGCCTTCAGCTGCCGCGGCCATGCCGCGATATATGTTCCCGGCCCCGATCACAACCGCCAGCTCGTGGCGATCCTCGTGGACCTCGACGATCTCGCGCGCTATCCGATCGACCGTGGCCAGTTCGATGCCGTAGCTGCGCTCGCCCATGAGCGCCTCACCGGAGAGCTTGAGTAGAACGCGACTAAAAGCCATCTTGCACGCCTTTCTACTCGCTCCGAATATCGTCGCTGCCGAAGCTCACGCCCTCACTCTGACAGGGCGAAGCGACAGATTGCAACGACCTTCGCTCCGTGCTCCGCGAGCACTTGGACGACGGTCTTGCCCGCATCGTGTATCCAGGCCTGTTCGGAGAGCACCTGCTCGGCGAAAAGGCGCTTCTTGAGCATGCCTTCGACGATCTTCTCGCGTACCTGCTCGGGCTTGGAGACAACGTCCGGCAGCTTCATATAGACGTCGCGCTCCTCGGCCACCAGCTCGGCCGGTACCTCGTCGCGCACGAGGTAGCGAGGGTTCGCGAACGAGATGTGCATCGCCAGCAGGCGACCAAGCTCGGCGTCCCCGCCCGAGAGCTTGACCAGCACGCCTATCTTGTTCGCGGGTGGATGGACGTAGCCGGCGAGCAGCTCGCCCTCACCCGCCTCGAAGCGCTCGGCACCGCGCACAACGATGTTCTCGCCGATCTTCGATACGAGCTCGACGCGGGCGCCCTCGAGCGACTCCGCCGATTCGGGCCCCTCGGCTGCGACGCGCTCCAACACGCTCCGAGCGAACCACCTGAAATCCTCGTTCGCCGAGACCGGCTCGCTCTCGCAACCGACGGCCACCATTGCAGCGACGTTGCCCTCGATGCTCTGCAGAACAATTCCCTCGTTGGTAGCACGCGCCGCACGCTTGCCGGCCTGCGCCATTCCCTTCTCGCGTAGGAGCTTGCGCGCCGCCTCGAGGTCTCCCCCGGTTTCCTGCAACGCCCGCTTACAGTCCATCATCCCTGCGCCGGTCTGCTCGCGTAGTTCCCTCACCAAGCTAGCCGAGATATCCGTCACTGTGCCGGCTCCTTTTCCTCGCTCGATACCTGCGGAACCGTCTCTTCGACGGCAGGTGCGTTTCCTTCGACTATGGCCGACTGGACCGGCTCGGGCGCCTCAACGACGGTCGGCACCTCAATAACGGCCGGCTCTTCCGTGATGGCGGCTTTTCCTTCCATCTCCGCGACGGTCGTTTTGCTCTTGCCGGCCATGATTCCATCGGCGATCGCCCGCACGATCAGGTTGCAGGAGCGAATAGCGTCATCGTTTCCAGGAATGACGTAATCGGCTTCCTCGGGATCGCAGTTGGTGTCGACCAGCGCGACAACGGGCATTCCGAGCCGTTGTGCCTCGCGTACGGCGAGCTGCTCCTTACGCAGGTCGATGATGAAGATGGCGTCAGGCTGGCGGCGCAGATCGGCCACACCGCCGAGGTTCGCTTCCAACTTCTCGAGCTCGGCCAGCATCGCCAGCCGCTCCTTGGCGGGCAGAAGCTCGAGCTGGCTTTCTTGCTTCAGCCGGCGCAACTCGTGCAGCCGCTCGATGCGGCCGGAAATTGTGCGCCAGTTGGTTAAGAGACCGCCGAGCCAACGGTTGCTCACATACGGCATGCCGACCCTCACGGCCTGCTCGACGATTGCATCTTGGGCCTGCTTCTTGGTGCCAACGAAGAGCACGGTGCCATTCCGCTCGGCGATGTTGCGTACGAACGAGTACGCCTGCTCGAGCAGATCGAGCGTCTGCTCGAGATCGATGATGTAGATGCCGCCGCGCTCGGTGAAGATGTAGCGGCGNNTTCCCGCATGGAGACTACTGACACGGGTGCGCTCCCTTCTTGTTGGTTTCTCAACACATCCGGTGGAGACAGATGGAACCGGTCTCTACAGACCGGCACCACCATCCGCCCGACCCACCGGGTCGTAGGGA
>PMXT01000108.1:0-327 GCA_003170995.1 Actinomycetota bacterium
GGCCGCGCCTGGGTGGGCGGTGTTGTCTCGCTGGGCCGGGTTCAGACGCCAACGCTGGCGATGATCGTAAGCCGCGAGCGCGAGATACAGGCCTTCGTCCCCGAGCCCTACTGGCTCGTTCACGCGAGTTTTGATCTCGGCTATCAAGGCCTCTGGTTCGAAGGCGCCGAGACGAGGATCGCGGGCGGAGAGCGCGCTCAGGCCATTGCAGCCAAGGTGGCTGGCACGGATGGTGTTGTCGCCTCGGTCGAGCGCAAGGAGGCCAGCGAGCGATCGCCGCTCCTCTACGACCTCACCTCGCTACAGCGCGACGCCAACCGTCGCTTC
>PMXT01000108.1:375-5956 GCA_003170995.1 Actinomycetota bacterium
CATGGTGTCCCTGCTCAAGCCCACGGCCGCGACACTCGAGCCGATTCACGAGTACGCGGAGGCGGCGCGATTCGTGCTCAGGCTCGAGAGCCTGCCGCTCGGTCGAGTCATCAACGACGCCAAGATTGAAGATCACCACGCGATCATCCCGACCAACGTCGAGCACGAGATCGAAGGCTTTTCCGACGACGAGCGGCGCATCTTCGATCTCGTCGCACGCCGCTTCTTGGCCGTTTTTCATCCGCCCGCGCGCTATGCGAAGACAACCATTGTCACCGAGGTCGAGGGCGAGAGATTTCGCACGCGCGGGAAGGTCACGCTTGCGCCGGGATGGCGCGCCGTCTACGGCCAAGGCGCAGGTGGGAGCGGGCGAGCCAACGACTCCGGCGAGGACGAAGATGGCGAGGGAGGCGAGCTTCCGGCTCTGACCGAGGGCCAGAAGGTGCTCTGTGTGAGCGCCGAAAGCGAGGCCAAAGAGACGAAGCCGCCGCCGCGTTACAACGAGGCCACGCTGCTCATGGCGATGGAGACGGCGGGGAAGCTGATCGACGACGAGGAGCTACGCGAGGTGATGAAGGATCACGGCCTGGGTACGCCGGCAACCCGCGCCGAGACGATCGAGACGTTGATCCGGCGCGAGTACATCGAGCGCGCGGGCAAGGAGCTGTGTCCAACGCCGAAAGGCATGCAGGTCATAACCATGCTCGAGGCGCATCCGCTCACCTCGGCCGAGCTGACGGGGGACTGGGAGAAGCGCCTCGGCGACATCGAGCATGGCTCAGGCGATCGAGCGGCATTCATGAAAGAAATCGAGCGCTTCACGCGTGAGACGGTTGAGAAGATCGCCGCGCTGGATCGCGAAAAACTACGTCCCGAGAGGGTCGAGCTTGGTCCGTGCCCACGTTGCGGCGCCGAGACTGGTGAGATCATTCGCGAGAACTCGCGTGCCTACGGCTGTACGAGCTGGAAGAGCCGCGAGGAGGCTGGTTGCGGCTTTGTCATCTGGAAGAAGGTGGCCGGACGCTCAATTACGCCCGAGATCGCCCGACAACTACTTGCACAGGGACGCACAAATGACGTAATATCTGGATTCCGAAGTCGAGGCGGCAAACATTTTCGTGCGCGCCTCGTCTTGAATGCTGAAGGACAAATCGAGTTCGAGTTTCCCACGCGCTCGCAAACTGCCCAGCCGGCCGCTGCGGAATAAAGAAGGGTCGGAGCCCGTTTCGTAGTAGACGAGCCGCAAAAGGGGCTTGCGGGCCGCGAGGAGAGACCAGAGCGAGCAAAGGTCGGAGCGAGTAAGGGTTCGTTGCGGAGCCAGATGGAAAGAAAGGACGTAGAGGGTCAGTTGACGCACAATAACTTGCAAGAAGTATTCGAAAGCAGCGAGAGCGTTCGGGTGTTCGTGGACGCCGCTGAGGAACGTGGCATGGTCGAGTTGGCCGAGATCGAGGCACTCGTCGTAGAGCACGACCTCACTGAGATAGAGGTCGAAGATCTGATGCGCGAGCTCGAGCGGATCGGTGTCGAGATCGCCCGACCGCCGGAGGCGCCGGCTAGCGAGCATGCTGCACCGGCCGAGCCCGTACCGGTTGAGGTGCCAGAGCTCTCTGGCGCCGCCGACAGCTTGCAGCTCTTCCTCGCCGACGTTGGCAAGCACAGGCTGCTGACCGCTGCTGACGAGGTGTCCCTCGCCAAGCGCATCGAGCGCGGCGATCCGGTCGCCAAGAGGCGCATGATCGAGTCGAACCTGCGTTTGGTTGTTTCGATCGCCAAGGGCTATCGCGGCCTCGGCGTGCCCTTCCTCGACCTGATTCAGGAGGGGACTCTCGGCCTCAACCGCGCCGTGGAGAAGTTCGACTGGCGTCGTGGCTACAAGTTCTCGACCTACGCGACCTGGTGGATTCGCCAGTCGGTGCAGCGCGCAGTCGCCAATCACGCGCGCACGATTCGCGTTCCGGTTCACGTTGTCGAGCGTCAGCAGAAGCTTTCACGCGCTGCGCGCCGGCTCGAGGTCGAGCTGGGTCGCGAGGCGACGCGGGACGAGCTCGCTGAGGCGACCGGGCTTCCTCTCCAGCACGTGGAGGAAGCGCTCGGTGCCGCTTCGGCCTCGGTGTCGCTGAATCAGACCGTTGGAGCCGATGACGAAGGCGAGCTCGGCGATCTCTTTGCCGATCGAGAAGCCTCCGATCCGTTTGACGAGGCAGAGGAATCGCTACGCAGGCAAGGCGTGCGCAAGGCACTCGAGGCGCTACCCGAGCGGGAGCGGCGCATTCTCGAGCTTCGCTTCGGTTTCGAAGGCGAGCCCTGGACGCTAGAGGCGATTGGCCACGAGCTCGATCTCACGCGCGAGCGCGTGCGCCAACTCGAGGGTCAGGCCCTTGCGCGGCTCGGGGCTCTGCGCGAGCTGTCCTCGCTCGCGGCAGCCTAAGATTTTGTTGACGACCTGTCGTCTGGTCGCGCTCGGCGGCGCGACACGGCGTTCTCGCCTGGCATCTACCGATCATCGCATCTGGGCGGCTGGTGTTCATGCCGAGACGAGGTCTTGGTATCCACGGCCCAACCCCTTCGATCGCGCATCCCTAGAGGGATAGGCCCTGAGCCAAATCGAAACACGTCTGCGGCCGATCGCCGATTCGAGCATTGAGCCGAACGGATGTTCTGCGGCGGCCCGGAGTGGACTGTCGCTAGCCTCCACCCGGCTCAGGCGATCAGGGGAGGCAGGGGTAGCTCGACTAAGGACAGCAGTCGTTTTGGCCGCGCTCGTACTCGTGGCTGGTTGTGGCGGCTCCGGTGACGGAGCGAAGGCGCCCAAGTTCGCGCTGCGCAGCTTCCCGACTCTGCGGGTCGAGATCGGCGCTGGAGCGGATTCTCTCGATCCCGGTCTTTCCTACACCGCCGAGAGCTGGCAGAGCCTTTGGAACGTTTATCTGAGCCCGTATGGCTACGAGCACGCAAGTGGCGCGGCAAGTTCGCAGGTCGAGCCTGCTCTGGCCGAGGAGATGCCGGACATCTCGGGTGATGGTCGCGTTTATGAGTTCCGGTTGCGCAAGGGCCTTCGCTACTCAAATGGAGAGCCAGTGCGCGCCAGCGACTTCGCCTATGCGATTCGCAGGCTGTACCTGCTCGACTCGGTGGGAGCGCCGCTCTTCGACGATATCGTCGGCGCCAACGTCGCTGACGCGCGCCGAGGGTCGATCTCGGGTATCGAGACCGACGACTACTCGAGATCGGTCACGGTGCGTCTGACGCGGCCCAGCGCGAGCTTCATCAACGCGCTCGCGAGCCTTTTCGCGGCGCCTGTCCCTCAGAGCACGCCAAGTCGCGACCAGACGCATACGCCGATTCCCTCGACCGGCCCGTACAGGATCTCGCAGGTCAGGTGGCCGAGGGGATTCACGCTGATGCGGAACCGTTATTTCCAGCCGACCGAGACCGTGCCCAAGACCAACCCTGACCGCATTGTCGTGAGTGTCGTGAAAGGTGGCAAAGCGGCACTCGAGCAGCTGGTCGCAGGCGAAGCGGACTACGCCGACGTACCGATCGCGCTTGCTTCGCTCGAGCAGGCGAAGCGCAAGCGCCGGTTGCAGCTTCGCTCCTACATCGACGCCAACACCTACTACTTCTTCATGAATACGAAGCTGCGGCCGTTCAGTGACGCCCGCGTCCGTCAGGCTGTCAACTACGCTCTCGATCGCGAGCGGCTGGTCGAGATCTTCGGAGGCCAGGCTGTACCGACCGAGAACATCCTTCCGCCGCTCTATCCGTCGTATCGGAGGCACAAGCTCTACCCGTACAACCTCGCCAAGGCGAGAGCGCTGGTGCGCCAAGCCGGGGCAAGAGGAGCGACTGTGACTGTTTTTGGCCTGACGCAACCCGCGGAAGCGCGCGCGGCCGTTCTCTACCTCAGGCGCCAGCTCGTTGCGATCGGCCTAAAGCCGAGCCCCGCACCTAAGCTGCTACCTCCTGCTCAGTACTGGATGGCCATCGGGAGTAAAAGCGCGCGCGCTCAGATCGGTTACGCGTTCTGGATCCAAAACCTCCCGAGTCCGCTTTCCTGGCTCGAGCCGCTGTTGAGCGGCGACGAGACGAGCCAGCTCGCGAATACGAACTACTCCTTCGCCGACTCTGCGGCTCTGAATTCCGCCATCGATCGTTTGGCGCGCGAACCGGAGCTCACGGCCGATGTGAACGCACGGTGGGCTGCACTCGACCTGCGGGCGATGCGCTGGGCGCCGCTCGCACCGTTCCTGAACATGCGCTCGTCTGACGCTCTCAGCACGCGCATCGATCTCCGCTGCTACGTCTCAAACGTTTTTTACGGGGTCGACTACGGCCGGCTTTGTCTCAAGCGGGGATCTCTA
This sequence comes from Actinomycetota bacterium, assembly GCA_003170995.1. GTDB lineage: Bacteria > Actinomycetota > Thermoleophilia > Gaiellales > Gaiellaceae > Fen-549. The sequence continues at coordinate 4,740 of PMXT01000108.1, forward strand.
AATCGCTAAAGCCGCCTCGGGAAGCTGATTCAGACGCTGGTTTCTCGTTGCCGGGCACCTTCGAGCGCTTTGCCAGGTAATCCCTGGAAAGAGGGAGAGGAAGGCGCTGCAGACGACCGATACCCAGAACTGTGGACGCTGCTGAGCGACGGGAAATCCTGAGTCGCTATATCGATCATTCACGGCGCTTCGAGGAAGTCGCTCAGCGTCGCGCTGGCGCTACCAGCGGCGAGGTCATTCCCTTCAGCGCGCCGCTTCGTGTAGAGCAGGAGCCGACCGGTCGCGAGTTGGAGGTTCTGCAACTGATCTCGGACGGCCTCGTCAATCGCGAGATTGGTGCCCGCCTCTTCCTCTCGGAGGAGACGGTCAANNGTTGGCTTCCGGCGCGGGCTCATCACCTAGATCTGCCTGGTTTTCCCCAGCCTGTGGATAATCCCTCGATCGGGGGATGCTCGTAGACCCCGATCGAGGAAGGATCAGGTTCTCCTTACCAGGCTCTTACGCAACCGCCAATGGCCGCGATTGATGCGATGGCTGAGATGAGTCCGAAAAAACGCGCTTTCATAACACCCCCCCCTCTCGATAGAAGCTTCAACACTGGAGGCGACCATCGGCCATTTTGCCGTGTCCGCGTCGCCGACACTCTAGTGGTTCTAAGAAGACGCTTCAGTTCGCACGACGCTGCGTCCGTTGCTCTAGGAGCCGAAGAGAAGAATCGAGATGGCCGCTCAATTCACCGACCATCTCCTAGTCACTCAACCGACGTGCTGACGTCTCTATACGTGATGACGCTTCTAGCAGTCGCAGGATGCTTCATCGCGTTCGGATATACTTTATCCGAGGACGAGCCGTCGCTATTCACGTTAACGCTGTTGATGCTCACAGCGCTGATTGCCGAACGCCTAAGCGTTCGTCTGGCCCCAGCGATAGAGATATCCGTCGCATCTTTCCCTATCCTTTTCACTGCCGTGATTTTTGGAGGGTTCTGGGCCGGGGTTGTAGGCGCAATAGGCTTATCTTTACATTTCGGGAGACCATTGTTACGGTGGTTAAGTTGGGTATCGACAAGAATTATCGCGGCGACAGCGGCTGGCTTAGGCGCTCAGAGTATTCAATACGCGTCTTCTCGATCACTTTCGATAATTACACTATCGGCGATCGCGGCAGTTATTGTATTTGTCGTCCTCGACATAGCTATTGCTGCAATGACGCTAACT
>PMXT01000052.1 GCA_003170995.1 Actinomycetota bacterium
GCCCGTCTCGGTCTGCCACCAGGTGTCGAGCACCGGGGCCTTGTCGCCGCCGATGTGCTCGCGGTACCAGATCCAGGCCTCGGGATTGATCGGCTCGCCGACCGAGCCGAGTAGCCTGATCTTCGAGAGATCGTGCTTCTGCGCGTACTCCGGCCCCCATTTCATGTGCGAGCGAATCGCGGTCGGGGCTGTGTAGAGGATGGTCACGCCGTAGCGCTCGCAGATGTCCCACCAGCGGTCTTTGTCTGGATAGTCGGGCGTTCCCTCGAAGATGACCGAGGTGGCCTGGTTGGCAAGTGGCCCGTAGACGATGTAGGTGTGACCGGTGATCCAGCCGATGTCGGCGGTGCAGAAGTAGACGTCGCTATCGGGCTTGAGGTCGAAGACGTAGTAGTGGGTCGTCGCCGCGGCGGTCAGGTAGCCGGCGGTGGTGTGAACGATTCCCTTCGGCTTGGCCGTCGTGCCGCTCGTGTACATGAGGAAGAGCAGGTCCTCGGAATCCATCGGCTCGCAGGGGCAGCTGGCCGGGTCGCTCGAGGCGTCCTTGGCCAGGTCGTCGAAACGAACGTCGCGATCCTCCGTCCAGGCTACGTCGCCACCGCTGTGCGTGACGACCAGCATCTTCTTCATGCTCGGCGTGTTGACTATGGCCTCGTCGGCGATCTTCTTCAGCCCGAGCGGTTTGCCGCGCCGGTAGCCCTCGTCCTGGGTGATCAGGATCTCGGCCTCGAAGTCGTTGGCGCGATCGGCCAGCGACTCGGCCGAGAAACCGCCAAAGACGACGCAGTGCGGGGCGCCGAGGCGCGCACAGGCGAGCATGGCTATCGGCAGCTCCGCGATCATCCCCAGGTAGATCGCGACGTGCGTTCCCTTCTTCACGCCGAGCGACTTGAGAACGTTGGCGAAGCGAACAACCTCGGTTTGCAGATCGGCGTAGGTGATCGTCCGCCGAGTGTTCTCCAGCTCGCCTTCCCAGTAGAAGGCAACCTTGTCGCCGGCGCCCGACGCGACGTGGCGATCGACGCAGTTGTAACAGACGTTGAGCTTGCCGTTCAGATACCACTTGGAGTACGGCAGCTCCCACTCGTAGAGCTTGTCGAAGGGCTGGAACCAGGAGACGCGCTCGTGGCCTTCCGTCTCCCAGAACTCATCGAAGTCGCGCTCGTAGATATCGGCCTTGGCGTTGGCCTGAGCCGTGAATTCGGGCGAGGGCGGATAGCGCCGCTCTTCCAGAAACATCGTGTGGATGGCGTGCTCGCCCTGCTCACTGCTGCCCATGCTCGACCTCCTGGAGTGTCAATCCCTACGAGAGCCCTACGTCATCTCGGCCGACGAGGCCGCCTCCGCTGATCGTTATCGATCACCGTACGACCGCGCGCGTCAACAAAAATGACCTTGCGATACGGCGGGAAGGCTATCACCGGCCATCGGGGGCTTGTAGCAACGGCCACGCCCGAGCACGCCTTCGATTACGTCCGCCCATAAAGCCGAAAGCGCTGCCTTGGAGTCTCCGTGGCGATCGGCCGTTGGGTCTCCATTCAGCGCGTCCCGACACCCTCGACGAAGACGCGCTGAATCGTGGCGGCGGTCTCCTCGACTCCCCGCTGGTGCGCGGCGGCGAGACGGATGCCGACGACGATCAGACCACCGAGTATCTCTAGCAACGACATGGCGTCGATATCCGACCGGATGACGCCGTCGGCCTGGCCACGCTCGAGCACGCGCCGGAGGGGAACTCCAACCACGCGCTCGCCGGCGCCGGGTGTGATCGGCACCTGAGCCTCGAGTAGAACGATGTAGCGGTCACCGACGGCGACAATCGTGCGAATCACACGGGCGAGCGCTTCTAGCGGCGGTACGCTCTCAAGCTTTGCTTCAGCGAGCCGATCACTAGCCTCTGTGAGCGCCATCTGCATCAGCGCCTCGAGTAGCGCATCCCGGGTTGGAAAGTGCCGATAAAGAGTCGAACGGCCGACGCCTGCGGCGGAAGCGACCTCGGTCATGCTGCCGGCCTCGCCTCGCAGAGCGAGCACGTGGGAGGCGGCTTCGAGAATCGCCGCCGCGGTTTTTTCACTAATGCTCATCTGTCGTAGTATAGGACATTATTGTCCCATCTTGACACATCGTTGCCCCGCCTCTATGCTGAGCCATAACGGGACACTGATGTCCCACTTCCCCTCACGATAGGAGCGCGCCCTGTTCGAAAGACTCGGAAAATACGTTGTCGCCCACCCGTGGCGTGTAATAGCACTCTGGGTAGTGGCAATCGCGGTGATCGTACCGATTGCGCCGAAACTATCCGAGGTCACCAGCGCCAATCAAGGCAGTTTCGTTCCCGGCAAGTACGAATCGGCGAAGGCGAATGTGGTCGCGACGAAGCATTTCGCGACAGGATCGGGCGCAACCGCGATGTTCATCGTCCGCCGCACCGACCGGACCAAGCTCACCACTGCCGATCGAGCCCGCGTCGAGAAACTCGTTCGTGACCTCAAGAGCGCGTCCATTCAGCGCGTCACCGCTGTAATGACCAGCGACCAGCAGCTCTCACCGAACAAGCGCGCGCAGCTCGTCTCGATCTCGTTCAAGGGCGTCGCCGACGAGAAGCCTGTCCAGGCCGCCGTCAAGACTCTGCGCCTGAAGGCGAAAGCATCGCTTTCGGGCAGCGACCTGTCGACGTTGTTGACGGGCGAAGCCGCGATCCAGACCGACACCATAGACTCGGCCAAGTCGGCGCTGACGATCGTCAGCATTGCCACGATCGCGCTGATCATCATCCTGCTCGGCGCAGTCTTCCGCGGCCCGTTGACGGCACTGATGCCCGTCCTCGCCATCGGCGGCATCTACCTGCTGACGACGGCGTTGCTCGCCTCGCTGGCCAAAGTAATCGGTTTCACGCTCGACGACAATCTGACGACGCTGCTCGTCGTCGTTCTGTTCGGGATAGGCACCGACTACGTGCTCTTCTTGCTCTTCCGCTACCGGGAACGGTTGCGCGCCGGCGACGACTACAAGACGGCGATTGCGTTCGCGATCTCCCGGGTCGGGCAGGCGATCACTTCCTCGGCGTTGGTCGTCGTGTCCGCTTTCCTGGCGCTTCTGCTCTCATCGCTCGGTTCGATGCGCAACATGGCGCCGGGCTTTTTAATCGCAATCTCCTTGATGCTACTGGCGGCGCTGACGCTGATCCCGGCTCTGCTCTCACTGCTGGGCACGCATGCTTTCTGGCCCTCGAAGGGCTGGAAGAAGGAACCGGACGCGAAGAGGGCGCGTCGGGTCGGCGAGTTCATCGGACGCCATCCCGGGCGGATGGTGCTGATCGTCGCACCGCTTCTGATCGCGCTCGCGGCGGGCGCCCTGTTCTTCAAGGCGGACTACAACATCTCCAACCAGCTCCCCTCGAACACGGAGTCGGCGAAGGGCTTCACGGCGCTCAAACAATCGTTCCCGGCGGGCGCTCTGAACCCGACGCTCGTCTACGTCGTCGGTGCCAAGGCCACGGATAAGGCCGAACTTAGCCGAATCGCCAAGCGCTTGAGCGCGGTCAAGGGCGTCGCTAAGGTCGATCCGGCGCAGCCAAGCCGCGACGGCCAGGCGGCCGTCATCTCGGTCGAGTTGAAGACGAGCCCCTACGACAACTCCGCGCTCGATCTGGCAGCCGGGCCGCTGCGACGCGCAGCGCACGCAGGTGAGAGGGCGGGAACGGTGCTCGTCGGCGGTCAGACCTCAGCCTTTGCCGATGTGCGATCAGCGCTCAACCGCGACTACAGCGTCGTCTTCCCGGTCGCGGCCCTGATGATCGCGCTGATCCTCGGCATTGTGCTGCGCAGCTTGATCGCGCCGATATTACTGCTGATCGCTGTCGCGCTCGGCTTCGCGGCGACACTGGGCGCCTCGGTCGTCGTTTTCCAGGGAATCGAAGGCAACGTCGGCGTCAGCTTCTTCCTGCCGCTGATGGTCTACCTGTTCGTCATCGCGATGGGCACCGACTACAACATCCTGATGATGACGCGCCTGCGCGAAGAGGCGCGGGAGGGCAATGACCCGCGGAGGTCGGCCGAGCTCGCAGTCGAGCACGCCGCGCCGACTGTCATGGCGGCGGGCGTCATCCTCGCGGGCACCTTCGCCTCGCTGATGCTCGGCGGCATCGGGCTGCTCTCTCAGATGGGCTTCACCATTGCGATCGGAATCGTGATCGTCTCCTTCGTGATGGCGGCGCTACTCATTCCGAGCGTCGCGGCGGCGCTCGGGCACATGATCTGGTGGCCCGGCCACTCCGACGCGCGCGCCGAGGCAGAGCCGTCGCCGGAGATCGAAGCGAAGCCAAAGTCGGCACTCAAGCCGCAGCCGCTGCCCTAAGAATCCGCGTAGACGAGTTCTCGCGCGACTGAGAGTAGATCGCAACGAGTTCGATAATGGTGTCTCTCGCGTTCTCGGGGCGCCGCTG
>PMXT01000069.1 GCA_003170995.1 Actinomycetota bacterium
AGGCCGTTGCCTTCGTTGCGATAGAGGCTCAGCATCTGGTTGGTGAAGTTGCCGACCAGCAGGTGCGCGCGCCCCGAGCCGTCATAATCGGACGCGTCCACGCCCATGGCGCCGCGCGCCACGCCATCCTCGCCGAAGGCCACGCCCGCCGAGAGCGCCTCCTCGGCGAAGGTCCCGTTCTGCAGGTTGCGGTAGAGCTTGTTGGGCTGGGTGTCGTTGGCGACGAAGATGTCCGGCCAGCCGTCGTTGTTGTAATCGCCCCAGGCGACTGCGCTCTGCTCGACCGGGGTCAGGTTAATGTCGGCCGTCGTATCCTCTGTGAAGGTGCCGTCGGTGTTGTTGCGGAGGATCATCGTGACCCGGGCCGGTTGGCCCGGGATGCCGTCCGCAACGCCCGTAAAGCCTGTCACGAGAATGTCGAGATAGCCGTCGTTGTCGTAGTCGCCCCAGGCGACCGAGCCGTTGGCGAGGCCGTGAAACACCTCTGTGCTGGAGGTGCTGGTGTTCCATGTGAGACCGGCGCTCGTGTCCTCTGTGAAGGTGCCGTCGCCGTTGTTCTCGTAGAGCTTCAGGGTGGGCTGGCTGGAGGCGTCCGTCCCGCTCAGCAGGATGTCCGGCCGGCCGTCGTTGTTGTAGTCGCCCCAGGCGACCGAGCTGTCCTGGACGCCGGTCAGGTTCGCATCGGCGACGGTGTCCTCCACGTAGACGCCGCTCGAGTTCTGCTTGTAGAGCCTGGCAACGGGAGTGCTGGGATGACCGGTCGTCGCGAAGCTCAGACCTGTCAACAGAATGTCCGGCTTGCCGTCGCCGTTGTAGTCGCCCCAGGCGACGGCGCCGTTGGACACGTCGGCCAGATTCGCCTCGGCGGTCGTGTCCTCCGTGAAGTCTCCCGCGCCATTTCCCTGATAGAGATACGTGCCCGACGGGTAGCCGCCGGTGCCGCCCGAGCTGCCGGGCGTGACCAGGAGATCGAGGTTACCGTCGCGGTTGTAGTCGGCCCAGGCGACCGCCTCCCCATCCACATACTGCAAAGTGGAGTAAAGATGGTTGCCGACACGGGTGTCGGCCGTAAAGGTCGTTGCGACCGCCCCGGCGGGGTTGGCGCCGGAGAGCTGGGCAACGGCAGCGGCGAGAAGCACTGCAAGAACGAGAAGCGCGCGGGACCGGTTCATCGGAATCTCTCTCTCGGATCGGCGGGTTCTGAAAGACCTTACGGCGACATATGTACCGTAAGCGAGATGAGCCGGGCCGACAACCGGGTACCGGCGTCGGTTTCGGAGTTTGACTCAGATCGGGCCGGTGTTGGAAGGTACTCCGGCCTGGATTTGGCGTTGCGCAGGGTTATTGCCTGACACGACTGTGCCTGGCCGGGCGCCGGTTCCTACGCTTGGAGTCGGCGCGGCTCAGGCCAGCGAGCCCAATTCCGTCGCCGCGTAGCGCTCCTCCAGCTCCGCTTCGAGCGGAGTCCCGGCGAGGCTCGGGGTCAGCTCGCGGGCGGCGGCGCGGGCCTGCTCGAGCAGGGCGCGGTCGGCGCGCAGGTTGGTGAAGCGAAAGTCCGAAAAACCGGATTGCCGGGCGCCGAGCAGCTGCCCCTCGCCGCGGATCGCCAGGTCGACCTCGGCCAGCTCGAAGCCGTCGGAGGTCTTAACGAGCGCCTCCAGCCGCCGCTGCGCCGGCTCGCTCAGCTCCTCCTTGGGCCGCGAGACGAGCAGGCAGTAGGACTGCTCCGCTCCCCGCCCCACCCGGCCGCGTAGCTGGTGCAGCTGCGCCAGCCCGAAGCGGTCGGCCTCCTGGACGATCATCACCGTCGCGTTGGGGACGTCCACTCCCACCTCGATCACGGTCGTGGCAACCAGCACGTCCAGCTCACGCGCTTTGAAGTGGGCCATGATCTCGCGCCGCTCGGCCGGGCGCAGGCGTCCGTGCATGCAGCCGATGCGGTAGCCGGCGAGATCTCCCTTCCTCAGCCGCTCGGCCTCCTGCTCGGCGGCGCGCGCCTGGCCGGCCGCATCGTCCACCAGCGGGCAGACGACGTAGACCTGGCGCCCCGCGTCCAGATGCTTGCGCAGTCTCCGGTAGGCCTCCGCGCTGCGATCCTCGAAGACCCAGCTGGTGATCACCGGCTTGCGCGTCGCCGGCGGCGCGGCGATCTCGCTNNCCGAAGCGGTGCTGCTCGTCGACCACCGCGACGGCCAGCTGCTGGAACTTGACTTCCTTCTGGATCAGGGCGTGCGTGCCGATGGCGATCTGCGCCCGGCCGCTGGCGATTCGCGCCCGCGCTGCCTCGTGCTCCTTGGCCGGCAGGGCGCTCGTCAGCAGCAGGCACTCCACCCCCAGCCCGCGGCAGATCTCCTCGATGGTGAAAAAGTGCTGCTCGGCCAGGGTCTCGGTGGGCGCCATCAGAGCGCCCTGATAGCCCTTCTCGACCGCGCGCAGCAGGGCGTAGAGCGCGACCACCGTCTTGCCCGAGCCGACGTCGCCCTGGAGCAGGCGCTGCATCGGGCGCGAGCCGGCCAGGTCGCGGTCGATCTCGGCGAGCGCGGACGTCTGGTGGCGGGTGAGCTGGAAGGGAAGCGCGGCCAGGTATTTCTCGATCAGCGGGCCGGGCGCGCCGAGCGCGGGCGCCTCGGAGCTGTCCCGGTCGCGGGCGATGTTCGCCAGAGCGAGCTGGAAGAGCAGCAGCTCGTCGAAGGCCAGCCGCTTCCTCCCCAGCTCGCCCTGCCCCTGGCGCTCGGGCCGGTGCAGAGCGAACAGCGCATCGGAGCGGAGCGGCAGAGCGAGCCGGGCGCGCAGCGAGGCGGGAAGCGGATCGGGCAGCGAGCGGGCCAGCGGCAGCACGCGCTCGACCAGCCCACGCAGGCGCTTGAGCGAGACCTCCTCGCTGGCGGAGTACACCGGAGCGTTGTCGGCCGTGGCGCGGGGCTCGCCCAGNNAGGCGCGTGCCCGGCGCGAGCTTCTCCACCAGCCAGGTCTGGTTGAACCAGACGCAGGGCACCTCGTCGGTCCCGTCCGAGACGAGCGCCTCGACCAGCGTCAGCCGCCGGCCCGAGCGGCGCGAGGCCACCTGACGCACCTGGCCCTCGATCGTCGCCTCCTCGCCGATCAGCAGCTCGGCGATCGTGCGCTCGGGCGCGGCCGGCTCGTAGCGGAAGGGCCGGTACTCGAGCAGGTCGCGAAGGTCGCGCAAGCCAAGCAGCGCGAGCGACTTCTCGATCTCCGGCCCCACGCCCGGCAGCGTGCGCACACTCTGCGCGAGCTGCTCGGGCCGGGCGAAGAGGCGCGGACGGGGCCAGCCGTCTGGCCGCGCGTAGCCGGCGAAGGCGGCCGGAAGATCGCTGGTTGTCTCTACGTCAGTCAGGTGGTCCGAGTATAGGACCAGCCTTCGGACGGCCGCCGTCGCGAGACGAATAGGGCTTTGTGCAGGAGAATGACTGCACCACGATCTCGGTCCGAGGCCACACCTCGGCCCGCGGCCTCGAACTACGACCTACGCAGCGCCCAATCGAGCGACGCTCTTCTGCTGCCGAGCGCTACGAAGCGGTACCAAGCGTTGCGTCCAGTCGCATCACTCGGCTAGCGCCTGTGCGCGGCTTCGACCGCGCCGTGCACGGCGCCGACTATCTCACCGAGCTCCTGATCTTTCGTCAGGCAGGCGTAGGCGCCGGCCTCGACCAGCGCCTCGCGCTCACGCGAGGTCGCGAGGCCGGTCAGACAGACCACGGCCAACGTTGGAAAGCGCTCGAGCAGTATCTTCGTCGCCTCGACTCCGTCGAGTCCGGGCAGGCGGTAGTCGAGCAGCACCACGTCCGGGCAATCCCGCGCACAGTGCTCGAGCGCACGCTCACCGTCAGCCACCGAGCCGGCGATCGCGACATCTTGCCGCAGCCCGAGCAAGAGCTCGAGCGCCTCGCGATAGACGGCATTGTCCTCGACTAGCAGGACGCGCGGCGTCTCGCTCATCGGCCAGGGCCCGGGTCGGAGGTCACCCAGATCATTGCTCCATCGTTCGGCGGCCCCACTTCTATGCCTTTGTCACAACGCATCGGAAAGGGGAATCGGCAGACGGGGCCGTCGGCAATAGTCGCGTGTCTACGATGAGGCGAGCCGCAACACAGGCGCCGGCGCTACGACGGGCTCGTCTGCAATCACCTGGGCGATCGCGCGCAGACAGACGAGTAGACCCGCTGCACCGGCATCGACAACGCCGGCCTCGGCCAGAGTCGGGTTCTGCCCACGGGTTCGCTCCAGCGCCTCCTCCCCACGCGCGACGATCGCCTGCAAGCGCCGAGCGAGCGGTAGCCGCTTGCGCCTGAGCGAGCGCGCCTCGTCGGCCAGTTCGCGCACGAGCGTCAGAATCGTTCCCTCGGCGGGTTTCGCGACGGCCGAATAGGCCGCGTCGCGCGAGCGCTCCAGCATCACGGCCAGCGCCCGCCCGGCTACCGGCCCCGAGACGGGAGCGGCCTCCACCGCGCCGCGCACGATCTGCGAGAGGATGACCCCCGAAGTGCCGCGTGCGCGCATCAACAAGGCCCGAGCGAAATCCCGGCGCAGCGTCGCGCGCTCGGCCGGCTCAACCTCGTCCAGCTCCTCCACCAGCGCGCGAACGGTGAGCACCAGGTTCATCCCGGTATCGCCGTCCGGTACTGGATATACGTTCAGGCCGTCGATCCGCTGCCGCTCCCGCTCGAGTCCCTCTAGCGCCGCAAGCGCCAACCGGCGCACGAGCGCGAGTTCGGCAACCGCTGCGCTGGAATCAATCCTTGCGTCGGACATCGTCGATCCGTACCTCCACCTGAGCAACCTCCAGTCCGGTCACCCGCTCGACCTCGTAGCTCACCCGCGAGCGCACGGTCGCCGCCACCTCGGCCAGATTGAGGCCGTAGGCGATCACGATCGAGAGCGCCAGTTCGACTCCGCCCCGCTCGCTCGGTTTCACCTCGACGCCGTGGCGACGCCTGAGCGCGAACGCACGGCGGATGCGGGCTCCGCGCCCAAGCCCGACGACTCCGTAGCACTCATCCAGCGAGCGCTCGGCTACCTGGGCGATCGCCCGCGAAGAGACGAGCAACTGCCCGAGCGCGGTCTCCTGCAGTTGTACGGCTTCCACGAGCACTTAGACCGCGCAAACAGCGTGGCGGTTGCGCTGGGAGCCCGACGAACACTCGTTTCGGAGCAAGACCGTCGAGAAAGCGCGGTGAGGACACCACGTTCTTCGGCCTTCCACCGCGAGCACCAAGCGGAACGAAGACCCGTCGACTCGCCCTGGACTGCCGAAGGCGCTACGTTCCTCCGCCCCCCGCCTAGTTCCACCCACCCGCGGGGTCGTAACACGGTAGCGAGAAAAAGCGCGCGAAACGCACCGACTTCGTGCCGATTCGGCACAACCCCGCCGAGTACAGCCAGGCGGCGGAGTGCTTAAGAGGAGGCCTTCTCGACCTTGCCCGAGCGCAGACAGCGCGTGCAGACGTAGGCGCGGCGAGCAACGCTATTGACCATGATCCGCACCCGCTGCAGGTTCGGATTGAACCGCCGCTTGGTGGCGACCATCGAGTGGCTGCGGTTGTTGCCGAAAGCCGGGCCTTTGCCGCAGACTGAGCACACCTTGGACATAGTCGGCGCAGTCTAGCGAAGCGCACCTACTTGAGTGCGGTTCCCTTGAAGAAGGGGTAGGAGAAGGTTCTGCCTGGCTCAGTCGCTCGGTGCATGTCGGTGATGCCCTTATCCCGGCTCGCCTCGTCCTTCAGGCCCAGCTCGAGCGCCTGCTCACGCACGCCCTCGACCATGGCGCTGAAGGTGTTCCTGGAGAAGCTCCGATCAGGTCGGGACGGGTGTCGTCGACGTAGACGAGCCTCGGGCTGAGGTAAGCGGTGGGGAAACCGGCAGCGGCGAGCAGCCGTGGAGATAGCCGGGATGCTCATCGGCAGAGCTCTCTAGCGCCGTGTGCTCAGCGGGCTAACCGCCAGAGACGACGCGTAGGCGACCGAAGGCGTCGGCCATCTCGAGTGCGCTACGAACCGCCTCGGCGCCCTTGCCCAGCCTCGCTTCGGCCTGCTCGATCGTGTCAACCGTGAGAACGCCGAAGGCGACCGGGACTCCGGTCTCGAGCCCGGCCAGAAGGACGCCGCTGGCGGCCTCGCCGGCGACATACTCGAAGTGAGGCGTCTCGCCTCGGATAACACAACCGAGCGCAACAACGCAGCTGTAGCGGCGCGATTTAGAGAGCGCCATCGCTGCCAGCGGCAGCTCGAAGGCGCCCGGCACCGGCATGATCGTGATCGCATCGCCGCCCACACCGAGGCGTCCAAGCTCGCTCAGAGCGCTCTCCAGCAGCGCGCTTGTGATCTCGCCGTTGAAGCGACTGACGGCGATGGCGACCTCGCGACCGCCGCCGGATGGGAAGCCCTCGATCGTGCTATAGCCGACAGGAATGCGCAGCTCGCCCTCGGCGTGCTCGCCCGGGTACTCGCCCTCGGCGCCCGGTTCTGCTTCGGCGGCGACCTCAGCCGCGGCGAAGGCCGACGCGAGATTCTCCTCCGGCGCGGGCTCTTGTGGAGGCTCATTCTCAGGACTCCCCGGCAGCCCAAGCGGCTGGTAGCCGGGCTGACCCGGCCACGGGTTCTGGTCGAAGGGGGCCGGTCGGCCCGGGTCGGGTGTCATCGGTCCCTGTTCGCTCACTTTTCAGCCTCCAACTCCGTGTCGAGGTGCAGCCCTTGATGGTGTAAACGATGCCCGAGCTTATCTCGTTTGGTCGCCAGGTAGCGCTCGTTCTCGGCGTTGGGCGGAATGACGATCGGCACCTGCTCGACGATGGTCAGTCCGTAGCCGGCGATACTCAACTTGCGCGGGTTGTTGGTGAGCAGACGGATTGTCGAAAGTCCGAGATCGACGAGGATCTGATTTCCGATCCCCCACTCTCGCTCGTCGGCGCCGAAGCCGAGCTCCAAATTGGCCTCGACCGTGTCGTATCCCCGCTCTTGCAGCTCGTAGGCCTTGAGCTTGTTGAGCAGACCGATTCCGCGCCCTTCCTGCGACATGTAGAGAAGAACTCCGCGTTTCTCCTCGGCAATGCGACCGAGAGCGTAATCGAGCTGCTCGCCACAGTCGCAGCGCAGCGAGTGAAAGACATCTCCGGTCAGGCATTCCGAGTGGACGCGTACGAGCACGTTCTCGGCCCCGTCCACGTCGCCCATGACTAGTGCCACGTGGTACTTACCGGTCAGCCTCTCGCGGTAGGCAACGGCGCGAAACTCACCTAATTCGGTTGGCATCCGTACCGCGGTCACACGCTCGACCAGCATCTCGGTGCGGCGGCGGTACTCGATCAGGTCGGCGATCGAGACCAGCTTGACTCCGTGCTGTGAGCAGTACTCGATCAGGTCGGGAACTCGCGCCATCGAGCCGTCTTCCTTCATCACCTCGCAGATGACGCCGGCGGGGATCAGCCCGGCCAGCCGTGCCAGGTCGACCGCGGCCTCGGTCTGACCGGCCCGCTCGAGCACGCCGCCGGGACGAGCTCTGAGCGGAAAGACGTGGCCCGGCCGAACGATGTCGTCCGCGCCCTTGCTGGGGTCGATCGCAACCTGGACGGTGTGCGACCGATCCTGGGCGGAGATGCCCGTCGTGATCCCTTCGCGAGCCTCGATGGAGACGGTAAAAGCGGTCTGGTTCGGAGTCTCGTTGCGCTCGGTCATCTGCTCGAGACCGAGTGCGTCACAACGCTCCGGCGAAAGTGCCAGGCAGATGAGACCGCGCGCGTTCGTGGCCATGAAGTTGATCGCCTCGGAGGTGGCGAACTGAGCGGCGATGGTCAGGTCTCCCTCGTTCTCTCGATCGGCGGCGTCGACAACCACCACGAAGCGCCCGCTGCGAATCTCCTCGATCGCCTCCTCGATCGGAGCGAAAACGGTGCTCGGGCTCTCGCCCGGCGCGTCCAGCATCATTCCTTCGGCCTCCCCGGTAGCAGTCGCTCGACGTACTTGGCGATCACNNTCGAGCGTGTGCGGGATGAGAGCCACAGCAACCGCATCGTCCGTGAGCTCAGCGATGGTCAACGACACGCCCGCGATCGCGAGCGAGCCCTTCTCCACGCAGTAGTGAAGGACATCGGGCGGAACCTCGACCCACATGCGCAGGCCCTCGCCCTCGGGCAGAAGCGAGCGCACGCGCCCGACCGCATCTACATGACCTTGCACGTAGTGCCCCCCAAGCGGCTCACCGACGCGGATTGCCGGCTCCAGATTCACGCCCTGCTCGGCTCGTAGCGAGCCGATCGAGCTGCGTGAGAGCGTCTCGACACTCACGTCGAAGACGAGCGTCTCATTCTCCCTGCTGACCACNNGCCCGGGCGCCGCGATCGAAAGACGTGCTTGTGCCTCGCCGCGGTCGAGCAAGACGACGCGGCCGAGCTCTCTGACGATGCCTGTGAACACTTCCTCAAGGCTACTAGCAGCGCGCCCGCCGGGGGAGACTGAGCGGGCTGGTGGAGAGAGCGGAGTGCGAATATCGCTGTTCTCAGCCCGATGCCTGCCGCTCTTCCGGTCGTAGTGGGTGCCTCGAGCTCGAGGCCGTCCCGGTCTGGTTGAGCGCCGGCTACCGCTTCCGTCCGGCCACGAGCGTGACCTCCAAGAGAGGCTGAGTAAGCTTTCGATCTGAATTTACCCTCACGATTTTTCAACACCTCTTTCGCCGCTGACAGAAATGAGCGGTAAATAGCAGGTACGTGCATTACCTGCGGGTATACCGAACGGTATCCACTTGACGATTTAAGTGCGCGCCGGTTAGATGCCAGCATGAACGACTCAAAGAGAGAGCCGACAGAGACGCT
>PMXT01000115.1 GCA_003170995.1 Actinomycetota bacterium
TCGGTGTCGTCACCGGCATCGTGCAGGAGTTCCAGTTCGGCATGAACTGGGCCACCTACTCGCGCTACGTCGGCGATGTCTTCGGCGCGCCGCTGGCGATCGAGGGACTCGTCGCGTTCTTCCTCGAGTCGGTCTTCATCGGGCTCTGGATCTTCGGCGCCGGGCGCCTGAGCCCGAGGATGCACCTGGCGACGATCTGGGTGGTTGCGATCGGCTCCATCCTCTCGGCCTACGTCATTCTCGCCGCCAACTCCTGGATGCAGCATCCGGTCGGCTACCGCGTCAACCCAGCAACCGGCCGGGCCGAGATGACCTCACTACTCGCGATCATGACGCAGGGGAACCTGCTCGAGGCTTTCGCGCACGTCATCTCGGCGGCGATCGTCACGGCGGGAGCGCTTGTGCTGGCCGTGTCGGCCTACCACCTGCTGCGCAAGAACGAGGTCGAGCTTTTCGGCCACGCGGCGCACATCGCCCTCGTCGTGCTCCTCATCGGAGCGATCTCGGTCGTCACCTGGGGCCACTTCCAGGGGCAGCTGGTGGCGCGCGAGCAGCCGATGAAGATGGCGGCCGCGGAGGCGGTTTACGAGACCGAAAAACCGGCCGGCCTGTCGCTGTTCGCAATCGGGCCGCTCGAGAAGTACCCGAGCAAGAACACGCTCAACATCACCGTCCCACACCTGCTCTCCTTCCTCACCGACTGGCATTGGGACAGCAGGGTCGAGGGAATCAACGAGCTACAGACGATGTCGGCGGCGCGCTATGGCCCCGGCAACTACAAACCGATCGTGGCCGTCAACTACTGGTCGTTTCGCCTGATGATCGGGATCGGGTTCCTCTTCATCGGCTGGGCCTCACTCGGGCTCTGGCTTGCGCGTAAGCGGCGGCTCGAGCGTTCGTCGCGCTTCCTGCGCTGGTCGATTCCGCTGCTGGTGTTTCCCTTCCTCGCCAACACGTTCGGCTGGCTGCTGAGGGAGATGGGCCGGCAACCCTGGGTTGTCGAAGGCTTGCTCAGGACGTCGGATGCCTTCTCGCACGCCGTCAGCGTCCAGGCGGTCGCCTTCACACTGGGCGGCTTCGTTCTCGTCTACACACTGCTGGCCGCGATCGAGGTCGGTCTCGTCGTCTACGTCGTCAAGGGTGGGCCCGCGCCGCCAGCCGCCGAGAGCGAGCAACCGAAACTGATCGAGCTGGGGTACTGAGTGGAGCACCGAAGATGATTCTCGCCGACACCTTCGTCAGCTTGCAGGGCTTTTGGTTCGTCGTCCTCGGCGTGCTCTGGGGCGGCTACTTCGTGCTCGAGGGCTTCGACTTCGGGGTCGGGATGCTGATGCGGCTGATCGGGCGCGACGACGCCGAACGCAAAGCGGTGATCGGGACGATCGAGCCCGTCTGGGACGGCAACGAAGTCTGGCTGATCGTCGCCGCCGGCGCGACCTTCGCGGCCTTTCCGAGCTGGTACGCGACGTTGTTTTCGGGCTACTACATCGTCTTCTTCCTGATCCTGATCGGGCTGATCTTCCGCGGCGTCGCAATCGAGTACCGAGCCAAGCGCAGGGAGCCGCGCTGGCGCTCGACCTGCGAGATTGCGATCGTGCTTGGCAGTGCGCTGCCGGCCTTCCTCTGGGGGATCGTCTTCGCCAACGTCATCCACGGCGTCCCGCTCGACTCGGGTGGCGAGTTCTCGGGCGGCCTGCTCGATCTCTTCGGCGGCTACGCGATCCTCGGCGGCCTCGCCTCGCTTCTCTTGTTCGCCTTCCACGGCGCCGCCTTCCTCACCTTGCGCACTACGGGCGAGGTGCGCCGGCGGGCGAAGGCATTTGCGATACGCCTCGTGGTGCCGGCGGCGGCGCTCGTGCTCGCGATCTTCGTCTGGAGCGCCGCCGACTCGGGCGACATCGACGGGAAATGGATTGCGGCGGCGTCACTGGCCGCACTCGCCGCGGTGCTCCTGACGCTCTCGCTCGGGCTTGTCTTTCGCGCTCGCGACGGGGTCGCCTTCGCCGCGATCGCGCTGGCCATCTGCTCGACCGTGGCCTCGTTCTTTGTCGCTCTCTATCCGAGCGTGCTCGTCTCGAGCACGAGCCCGGCCTTCAGCTTGACCGTCTTCTCGACCAGTTCGTCGCACTACACGCTCGCCGTGATGACGATCGTGGCGCTCATCTTCATGCCGATCGTCCTCGTCTACCAGGGTTGGACCTACTGGGTCTTCCGGGCGCGGCTGCGTGGCGACTCCATCCCGGGCGGAGGCGTATCCGGCGAAGCGGCAGACCGGCCACGTTCGTAGTGGGTCCGCTCGACCGAAGGCTGCTGCGCGAGGCGCCCGAGAGTAAGCGGTTCCTTGCCGGAGCCTGCGCTCTGGCGGTGCTTTCCGCCCTGTTCGTGATCGTCTGGGCCGAGCTGATCGGCCGAATCGTTGCGCGTGTGTTTCTGGAGGATGGCGATCTGGCTTCGATATCGCGCCTGCTTGCCGCGCTCGCCGTGGTCTCCGTGGTACGAGCCGCGATCGGCTGGGCGCTCGAGACGAGCGGTCACGCAACCTCCTGTCGCGTACGAGGCCGCCTGCGCCGGCGCGCGCTCGAGCGGGTCTTCCGGGCTCGGCCCACGGGTCTCGACGATCTGCGCACGGGCGAGGTGGCGACGGGCGTCACGAGCGGCCTCGATGCGCTCGATCCCTACTTCTCGCGCTTCCTGCCCCAGCTCGTGATGGCCGTCGTCGTCTCGCCGGCGATTCTCGTCTGGGTCGCCTTCCGCGATCCAGTCTCGGCCGTGATAATGGCGATCACGCTGCCGCTCATCCCCCTGTTTGGCGCCCTCATCGGCAAGGCGGCCGAGGAAAGGACGAAGCGAAGGCTGCAGGCGCTCTCGCTGATGAGCGCGCACTTCCTCGACGTCGTGCGCGGACTGGCGACGCTGCGCGCCTACCGGCGCGGCCCGGCGCAGAAGGAGGCGATCGCCCGCACGAGCGAGGAGTTCCGCCTACAGACGATGGGGACTCTCCGCGTCGCTTTCCTCTCGGCGCTGGCGCTCGAGCTCGTGGCGACGATGTCGATCGCGTTGATCGCGGCCGTGATCGGCATCCGGCTGGTGAACGGGAGCGTCGCGCTGGCGTCGTCGTTCGCCGTGCTCGTGCTGGCGCCGGAGCTCTACCTGCCGCTGCGCGCCGTCGCGGCCCAGTTTCACGCCTCCGCCGACGGCCTGGCCGCGGCGCGCAGGATCTTTCAGTTGATCGATCTCGAGCCAGCCGTATCGGCGCCCGTGATCGCCGCGGCTCCGCCCGATCCGAGTTCGGTCTCGCTCCGTTTCGAGGGTGTCGGCTTCGCGTACGAGGGCCGCGGCTCGTCCGTTTTGCACGACTTCGACTGCGAGCTTCGAGCCGGCGAGCGCACACTCCTCGTCGGTGGCAGCGGCGCCGGCAAGACGACCGTGCTCTCGCTATTGATGCGTTTCGCCGACCCGAGCCGCGGCCGCATCCGCGCCGGGACGACCGACTTGCACGAGCTCGACCCGGACGAGTGGCGCCGCCTGATCGCCTGGCTGCCGCAACAGCCGCGGCTGCTTGCCGGAACGATCGCCGAGGCGCTCAGAATCGGCGCGCCCGAGGCGACCGAGGAGAAGCTCTGCGAGGCCTTACGAGCGGCGGGCTGCATGGAGCTCGTCGCGGCTCTACCGGACGGGCTCGAGACGGGGGTCGGCGAAGGCGGCCTGCAGCTTTCGGCCGGCGAGCTGCGGCGGATCGCGCTGGCGCGGGCGCTTGTGCGCGAGGCGCCGCTACTCGTGCTCGACGAGCCGACCGCCCATCTCGACGCCGGGACAGCCGCGCAGATCCGCCTGGCGCTCGAGCGGCTGGAGCGAAGGTGCACGGTCGTGATCGCCAGCCACGACGCCTCGCTTCTGTCCCTGGCCGATCGCACAATCGAGCTTGAAAGGGCCGCCCAGTGAACCCGTCCCCTCTCCGTCGGATGCTCGCCGAGGCTCGTCCCCTGCGCCGACGGTTGATGCTCTCGATTCTGCTCGGCGCCTGCTCGATCGCGGCCGGGATCGGACTGATGGTGACCGCGGGCTATCTGATCTCGAAGTCGGCGCTCGAGCCGCCGATTCTCTCGCTCGGCGTTGCGATCGGCCTGGTGCAGTTGTTCGGTGTCTCGCGGGCGACCTTCCGTTACGTCGAGCGCCTCGTCTCGCACGACGCCGCCTTCCGCTTCCTGGGCCGTCTGCGCGTCTCCTTCTACGAGCGCCTCGAGCCGCTCGTCCCGGGCGGGCTTGGCACAGCGCGGAGCGGAGATCTGCTCAGCCGCTTCGTCGGCGACGTCGAGACGATGCAGTTCCTATTCCTGCGCGCTCTGGCGCCGCCTCTGGTGGCGCTCGCCGCCTGTGCGGCCGCGGTCTCGGCGGCCGCGATCGTGCTGCCCGTCGCCGCACCGGTGCTCGGCGTGGGGCTCGCCGCCGGTGGCCTGATCGCCGCCGCAGCGACCGGGTCGGCGGCGAGAGCCAGTGCACGCCGCGAAGCGCCTCTGCGAGCGGAGCTGACAAGTGAGGTCGTTGAGGCGCTCGCACTCACCCCGGAGCTGGTCGCCTTCGGTCGCGTCGACTGGGAGCTGGAGCGGATCGATGCCGCCGATCACAGTCTCGCCACGCTCGCCCGCCGGCACAGGCGCATCGCGGGCCTGGGAGAGGCGCTGGTGCTTCTCGCCTCAGGCCTGACGCTGATCGCCGTGCTCGCAGTCGCAACCTCCGCGGTGGCGGGAGGAAAACTCGGTGGCGTCTGGCTGGGGATGCTCGCGCTGCTCGCGCTCTCGTCCTTCGAGGCGATACGCCCGCTTCCGGTCGCCGCGCAGCAGTTGGGCTCGGTGGTGAGTGCTGCCGAGCGCCTGTACGAGCTGGCCGACCGCCCGGCGCCCGTGTACGAGCCGCTCCGCCCGCTCACCCCGCCCGAGCTCGGTGTGCTCCGGCTCGAGCAGGCCAGGTTCCGATACGACGAGCGAGGGCCCTGGATCCTCGACGGCGCCTCGCTAGAGCTTCGCCCGGGTCGGCGCCTGGCGCTGGTCGGCGAGAGCGGAGCCGGGAAGACCACGATCGCCAACATCCTCGTCCGCTTCCTCGAGCTCGACGGCGGCCGAGCGACTCTGGACGGCTGCGATTTGCGCGACTACGCCCAGGACGACGTACGCCGTCTGGTGGCGTTCGCCGGCCAGGACGCCCATCTCTTCTCGACGACGATTCGCGAGAACGTCCGCTTCGCCCGCCCGGGCGCGAGTGACGAGGAGATCGCCGCCACGCTCCGGCGCGCAGGCATCTGGGACTGGATCTCGTCGTTGCCCGCCGGGCTCGATACCTACGTGGGCGAGATGGGCGGTCAGGTCTCGGGCGGCCAACGCCGGCGAATCGCGCTCGCCCGCGCCTTCCTCTCCGGCGCCCCGCTGCTCGTCCTCGACGAGCCGACTTCTCACCTCGATCGCGCCACTGCCGAGGCGGTGATGACCGATCTTCTCGACAGCGCCGACGATACCGGGCTGCTCGTCATCACACACGACGACCTGATGCTCGACCGCTTCGACGAGGTGCTACGACTCGAGAGCGGCCGCATCGTCTGAGCCGCGTTCGCTCCCCGGTAGAGTCTCGCGCCATGCAGAGCTTCCGCTACGCGATCGCCGACGTATTCACCGACCGGCCTCTGGCCGGTAATCAGCTCGCGGTCTTTACGAACGCCCAGAAGATTCCTGAGCACCTTTTGCAGCAGTTAGCCAAGGAGATCGGCTTCTCGGAGACGGTGTTCTGCTATCCGGCTAGCGGCGAGGGTCATGCGCGGATTCGCATCTTCACGCCGGCGAGCGAAGTCCCCTTCGCCGGGCACCCGACCCTCGGGACGGCGTTCGTTCTCGCGGCGCCGCTTCAGCTCGGGTTGATCCGACTCGAGACCGGCGCCGGCGTTGTTTCGGTCGAGCTGGAGCGCGGGCCGAGCGGGCGGATCGTCTTCGGGCGCATGAGCCAACCCCTGCCGCGAATCGAGCACTTCGAGCGGGAGAACGAGTTGCTCGCCGCACTCGAGCTGGAGCAAAGCAAGTACCCGGTCGAGCTCTACGACAACGGCATCCGCCACGTCTTCGTCGCGCTAGCGAGCGAGGCCGAGGTTGCGGCGCTGGCACCCGATAGTAAAGCATTGGCTCCGTTCGGCTTTATCGGCGTCAACTGCTTCGCCGGCTCCGGCAAGAACTGGAAGACGCGCTGCTTCGTGGGCGAGTTCGGGATCAGCGAGGACGCGGCCACCGGGTCGGCTGCCGGTCCGCTCGCGCTGCACCTGGCTCGTCACGGAGTCGTCCCCTTCGGTGAGGAGATCGAGATCCGCCAGGGCGAGGAGATCGGGCGGCCTTCGACGCTCTACGCCCGCGCTCTCGGTAGCGCCGAGTCGGCTGAGCAGATCGAGGTCGGCGGCTGCGCCGTGGTGATCGCGCGCGGCGAGTTCGCGCTCCCCGGCAACATCTAGCCGCCCGTTTACGGACCTGTTCTGGTGGCCTGCGGCTATGCGTGTCTATACAGCGGGGAGCCGACGGCTGAGCATCGCTCCGACGAAGGTCGCGGCGCGGCGCGCGGCCAGGATAGGCGTGCGGCCCCGCGCTCTGGCTGCGATGTAGATCGCGGCGAACGCGTCGCCTGCGCCGGTGGCGGCGGCATTGGGCACGGGCGGATGGGCAGGTACTTCGGTGAGCTCGCCGCCCGAGAAGACGAGCGCGCCCCGCGAGCCGCGCGTGACGATCACCTCGGGAACGCCGAGACTCGAGAGGCTGTCCCGGTCGATCTCCGCGAACAACGTCAGTGCCTCCTCCTCAGCGAGCTTGAGCACGGTGACGTATCGAAGCAGGTCGTGATCGAAGTCGCTGTCGAGCGCGAGCGGGCCGAGCTTGGGTGCGCGCGCGAGCCCCTGACCGTCCAGCGAGACGAAGCGATCGCGAGCAATCTCGGCCAGCGTCGCGGCGGAGAACTCGCCGCGCAGAAGCGGCGCCACGTGCACCCATTCGCATGGCTCGAGCGCCTCGCAAACCCAGCCTCGCACCTCGTCGATTGTCCATTCGTCACCGATTGACGTGACCGACATGAGTCGGTTGTCGCCGTCTCTGCTTAGCTCGAAGCCCACCGAGGCCTTACCGGGACGCCAACTGACCGGGATCCCGAGCGCGAGCAGGGGCCCGAGTAGAAGCCGGCGATGCTCCGCTGCGCACTTGGTGACGATTCGGGAGGGGCGCTCGAGTAGGTGCAGCGCCCGCGCCGCATGGTACGGGCAGCCGCCCGGAAACGGCTCGCGCCCGGGCGCGCTGTCCAGCGAGAGGCTGCCGACTATCGCAACAGGGCGCACGTGCTGACTGTAACGGCTCCGGCGATCGAATCAGGCGACTGGCGAGCCTCGTGCGCGCCTGCGCACGAGAACGTTCAGGAGCGCACTCAACGCGAAGGCGAGCGCGAAGGAGGGTATCGAGGCGCCAAGGCCCCAACTCGTCGGGTGCAGCTGGTTGACCACGTCTTTCCACCAGGAGGGCCCGGTTGGTATCAACCACTGGTACAGAGCGAAGCCGGCCAGCCAGGCGCCGACCTGGGCCAGGCGCAGTGGCGGCGCTTCGAACACCGCGTCGCGATCGTAGCCGCGGCGCACGAGCCAGTCGGCGGCGAGCACGCCGAAGAGAGGCACGAAAAACGATCCGAGCAGGTACAGGAACGTCTGATACTGAGCGAGGTCGATCGTCAGAGCGCCGAGAGTCGAAACAGAAGCAGCGACGAGAATCAACAATCGCTGCGAGACGCGCGGAATGAGGTTCTGGAGCGAGACGGCGGTCGAGTAAACGTTGGCGAACGGCTCCTTGGTCTCGTC